>CALCSS010000051.1 GCA_937893835.1 uncultured Fidelibacterota bacterium | reverse complement strand
ATATGATCTTTGCAAACACAAGTGACCTTGAGGCATTCGTTTCAACAATCTGTACACATTGATATTGTTTATCATTATCAATGGTCATTACATTACAGTTAATGAAACGACTGCTCTATCTCGCATTCTTATCCTTTTCCATTTCTCAGAATTTGAATTCTGAGAATAATTATATTTCCAAATTGATCATGGAAGTTGAGAATGCATCTAGGTCAGGTCAAGTGGTATGGGCAGAGGAATTTTCAGGTCTGACATGACCGACCTGTCCTTCCGTGAGTTTCGCGTTCGATAGCCTACTACAAACCTACCCAGATAATCTCATGACCCTTTTCTGGCATAATCCTGGTTTTGCTCCAAGCGGCTATGAACATTTTAACATTGATGCAGAATATAGTTACAGGTCCATAATGTATAATGTCAATGGAATACCTGGAATTGTCTGGAATGGCATTGAACCAAGCGCAGGGGGTGCTGCTAATTGTAACTGGCAAGCCACTTTCCCAGGTCTAGAGAATCAATTCCAAAGCTTTAATGGTGAAGATAGTCCTTATGATATTGAGTTAGAGGGTGATGTGGAGGAGGATGGTCAATTTCATTATAATGTTATTTTAACTTTAGATGAAGATTTTGATTCTGAGAATCAATTTCTTGAAATATTTGTTTCTGAGGATAGTGTTGGAAGTAATTGGACCTCATGTACAGGGTTTGAGGATTTAGTAAATAAGCCTGTCCGCCATCTTGCCAGAGCATTCTTGACGATGGAAGATGAGGACAAACTTCCTATATCCATAGAAATGACAGGAGAATCTGAGATATTCACAGGGACATTCGAATTATTAGATTTCTGGAACGATTCGCTTATTTCAATTACTGCAATCATTCAAAATTTTGAAACCTATGAGGTAAAACAGGCAACCGCATCAAATATTTATCGCATACCAAGAGATAGGGATGCAGATGGCATATTGAATTTGGATGATAATTGCCCGGATTCCCATAATCCAGACCAACAAGATCTTGATGGGGACATGATAGGAGACGCCTGTGACCCTTGCAATGGACTGGTCTTCATTACAGGGAATTTGAATGGTGATGTGAACAATGAAAATGAGCCGGTCATAGACATCATGGACCTATTGGTTCTATCAGATTATCTAGAGGACCAAATAGGATTTGAATGTCAGATGTTGGATATTCTTGTTGATGGGATGGTGAATGAGTGGGATCTATTGGTGTTGGAGGACATGATCATGAACGGTGGTAACTAATTATTTATATTATTTATTGATAATTTAATAGCCCCACATTCGTGGGGTTCTTTGTTTCTGATATGAGTTGTAGATTTAACTGACATGAGTATGAATAGTTTTGCAATGAAGCTTAGTGACCTAAGATCAGCCTATCCGATCTTAATTGGACTCATTCTCTGGTTCTTGGGCCCACCTATGGAACTGGATGGTAGTGCCTATTGTATGTTTGTCATCTTTATTTCCACGATCATTTCCCTATTAATACGAGTATTGCCCATGGCAACAAGCGTGCTGATCGGTCTATCCATCGCAATATTGACCGACCTCATTCCACTGAAGAAGGCCTTGATGGGATTTGGCGATTCAACCACATGGTTGGTGGTCATCGCCTTTTTGATCGCAGGTGTGATCATGGAGACAGGGCTTGGAAGGAGGATATCCTTGCTCTGTATAGATCTTCTTGGTCGATCGATCACTGGACTTGGTTATGCATTGTGTGCTTCAGAGTTGATACTTGGACCTTTGGTTCCATCCAATACAGCAAGAGGGGGTGGCATCATTGCCCCGATCGTTGATTCAATGTCCAGGGCACTGGGATCTGACCCTGACGACTATCCTGAGTCTGCAGGGCAATACCTACACCTTGTGGGTGCTCATGCAAATCTAATAACCGCTGCAATGTTCTTGACAGGGATGGCAGCAAACCCACTTGTATCTAGAGCGGCACAAGATGTATTCCAGATCGAGTTTGGTTGGACCACTTGGGCCTTAGGTGGAATCATTCCAGGGCTGGTTGGACTGGCGGGTCTACCTATCCTAATGAGATATCTATCACCTCCTACGGTTGGGTCGATCGAACCGATCCGGGATGAGGTTCGGGCAAAGCTCCATGACCTGGGACCATGGTCATTGAAAGAGAAGGGAACCGTGCTCATCCTGGTCTCAATGCTACTTCTATGGATCACCAAGGCTGTCCACGGAATGGGCACGACAACCGTTGCCCTTATGGGTTTGGTCAGTATCCTTGTACTAAAGGTCACATCATGGGATCAATTGGTCAAGAATCATAAGGCTTGGGACACTCTGATATGGCTGGGTGGACTTCTGACCCTTGCGACGGCACTAAAGGATCTAGGCTTCATCTCATGGTTTGCACAACTCATGGACAAAGGAATGGATGGACTTGCACCCTTGACCCTTCTATTTGTCTTGGCACTTGTCTATTTCTATTCAATGTACATATTCTCGATGCTAACAGCACATATTGTGGCCCTGGCTGGTGCCATTTTCATGATCGCATCCAATGTTGACCTCAGTCCCTATCTAGTTGTGGGTGTTATCGCCTATTTCTCGAGTCTCTGTGGTTGTTTGACGAATTATTCCACAGGTCCGATCATCATTTACTTTGGCAATGGATATTCAAGACCAACCACATGGTTCAGGATTGGGCTCTTGGTCTCGTTCTATCATTTGACCATATGGATCATTGTGGGTTCTCTTTGGTGGAAGGCCATTGGTTGGTGGTAATTTCCAATATGAAAAGAATTGAAATGCTGCTCATTATCGCCATGATGATGACCGGTTGTGGCAAGGAATCTCAAAATGACGATGCCTACCAAGAAGGTGAGACTCCTGAGGAGATGGTCACATTTGAAAAGGACATTGAAAACACAAAGACCGCAGTAAGGCAGACCAAGGACGGTGGCTATATAGTAGCAGGAGGCCAGGGAGGCCAGGCATGGCTCAAGAAGCTTGATCGATATGGTGATGAAGAGTGGCAAAATACATACACCCTTGGTGATTTTGGCTATACACGTTCAGTGGTTCAGACCAGTGATGGTGGGTATCTATATTCATCTTATGAGGGAATAGTCAAGGCAGACTCTAATGGCATTGAAGAGTGGAAGAACAAGAGTAAGACGGTTGGTGCATACCCATATTATGAGGATGCGATAGAACATAGTAGTGGGAATATTTATGCGGTTGGTGGCCCCAGCGGTGGTCAGGGTCATTTTGTCAAATTCAGCTCGACTGGTGAGGTCTTAAAAAGAAAATTCTATGGCAGCAAGTGCGAGGATGACATTTTCAGGTCCATCACGGAGTCACAGGATGGCATGCTGGTGGTAGCTGGTGAGAAGGCCCATGGCAATCAATCCTTTGATTGTGCCTTCAATTTTATGTACTACAAGGACTTTTGGATCTTGAAATTGAAGAAGAATGGCGGGGTGATATGGGAAAAGGCATATGGAGGTCCCTATATGGAAAAGGCTGATGATATTGTTGCACTTGATGATGGAGGATATGCATTGGTGGGTGACAAATGCGACCATGGGTATGATATTGGAACTTGTGGGTCAAAGGCAAAGGTTCTCTACATGAGGCTGAATGGCGATGGTGACCTTGTTGAAGAGCAATCGTGGTCAGGTCTGAATTTTCAAGAGAGGATCCCATGGTTTTCCATAACGACAACTGCCTTCGGAGGAATCGCATGGACAGCAGAGCATAAGAGAAAGGGGACCTGGGTCCATAAATGGGGCCCAAATGAGGAGACGGTGTCCATCTTTCCAGATGGCTATGGTGGATTTGATATCAATAGAACTACAGATGATGGTTTCATAATCGGTACATGGGGTGGTATAGTCATAAAGACGGACAGTGAGTTTGTTTATGACCTAGAAGTCGATGAATGACCAGACCTCATCAACACATTTGAAAGGAGTACACATGATCATAAGAATTTCATTGGCAATAGCGGCCATGGCAATTATTGGCTGCTATCCGGTATCACATATCATAGTAGGAGAGAGGGCTGCAGCGATCTCAGCATTTCAGGTCGAGATATATGCCGACTATCCAGCGGTATATGAGAAGATCGCGATCTTGGATGCAGGCAGCGGGTTTGCAATTAAAGATCCTGCATTTCCGTTTACTTGGCAAGCCAAGATGGACAAGGTGGTAGAGCGTTTGAAGAATGAGGCTGCTCTTTTGGGAGCAAATGG
Source organism: uncultured Fidelibacterota bacterium (assembly GCA_937893835.1). Taxonomy (GTDB): domain Bacteria; phylum Fidelibacterota; class Marinisomatia; order Marinisomatales; family UBA1611; genus NZWG01. Next base: position 200 of record CALCSS010000051.1, on the reverse strand, counting down.
TATTGTCATGATGGGCACGGACAACAAGGTCATACAGACCATAGGTAGTAACAGTGAGGGCACCATTACCTCAAGCTCATATTTGCAAAAGATCGGTAAGGCTATGGCCATATATGTTCCATGATATGGTAATATATAAAACAAATATTAAAGTAATACATTAATACTGTTCAAATTAATATAGTGCATGGACATAGAAT
>CALCSS010000050.1 GCA_937893835.1 uncultured Fidelibacterota bacterium | reverse complement strand
CTTGAGGATCTAGAACAATTGAATTATACCACTCTTTGGTGCCCATTAATGATCGAGGTCATTGCGACAAGATAAATGAAAATACTCATATCCAAATTGCCAAGGTCTGGCTGGTGGACAAATGGAATACCCAAGTACAAGGACAACCCTGCAATGGTAGAGGGAGCCATTCCAGATATGGGACTTCTGCATAAGGAGCGCCAGGATCTTATCTCATCTGTTACCAATGCAGGGCACAAAATCACTGAATTGGACTTCCCTGCTGATCTAGATGGAAATGAACCAAAACATGACTTCGTATTCATCAGAGACCCCTTCATATCAGATCAGAATGGTACCCTCGTCATACTAAGGGCGGGGGAGCCACAGAGAAGGATCGAGAACAAGGTGGTTAAAAGATGTCTCGAACCGCTCGAGATGCGAATGGTAGAGATGCCTGATCAGAGCGGTCTCAGCGCCGATGGCGGCGAATTTTATTTCTGTGCAAGAGAGGGGATCCTTTTTAGTGGTATGCAGAGAAATACAATTGAGGGGGCCAACTTTGTCGCTGATGCAATGAACGTAAATGAAATGGTCATTCTTGAGGGGAAGGGATATCATCTTGATACATTCTTTACTCCTGTGATCAATAAAGATGGGAATATATCTGCCCTGGTTGCCTGTACTGAAGTAATGACAAATGAATCTAAGACAAAACTCTATCAATTTGCAGATGGGAAGGACATTCCAATTTTTGAGATTCCATCAAATGATGCGATCGGTACTGAAAAAAGGATAGGAACTTTTGCTGCCAATGCGCTACCACTACCTGGAATACTGATTCGTCCAAACCACTTCTCAGATCCAAGCATTGATGAAAGATTGGCCGACATGGGAATCAATATAGTAATAAACCCTACCAGTCAGTTTCAACTAAGTGGCGGGTCAGTCCATTGCATTACCAATGAACTGTAAATAAAAAAGGGGTGGAAACCACCCCCTTTTACACTTTTCATCTAGCTTATATTATAGCCCAAATCCCAGTCGCATGTTCAATGTGCCAAACGTCTTTGAACCAGGGATGACATCTTCGACAAATGTATGTCGATAGATCAAAAAGGTGTCAATCATCAACAATTTGAATTGGAGACCGGTCTGAATGTGAAAACCTGATGCATCTACACGATTATTTTCATCTTCCAAATAGGAAAGCAATGTTTGGTCTAATGAAGAAGGGTCAGCGTTCAACAGGTCTCCTCCAAGCAATTTTGTGACCATGTCAACGTCAGCAATTGGCATGGTTGAGTGTGTATTAAGACCTGCACCTGCGTGGAGCTGTGCTCCAGCCAAGAAAGGAATGGAAAGCCCAACAACCTTTTTTCTAACTGTTGTATAAGTATTCCCACTTAGCCAGCCAAAATTTAAAGGTGGCATGTCTCCAAAGGCATTTTGAAACTCAATGTCATACGTATTGGCCTGAATATTAAAGTCAAATTCAACATCAACGAATGGAATCAGGTCAATATATACATACCCTCCGATGGCTCCCGACCCATCAAATGCACCATTCATGAGAGTAACACCAGGGATACCAGTCTCAGGGGATGAGGCATCCACGCTAAATGAACCTTGGCCGAGTTGCAATCCAAGCCCTCCGATTGCAAATATGGAAGTTGGAATCAAACTAATTAAAAAAACTGTGATCAATCTCTTCATTTTTCATTCCTTATTTTATCGATTAAATGATTTTATGGAGTTTACTGTAAGTATGATAATGAAACAAATCCCTCATTGTTAACCCGTGTCTGTCCTAAATAAATTGCGGCATAACAATCCAATCATGAAAATACACTTAGTATCAATTGCTCTGACCCTCATTGCACCTGCATTCTCGCAGGATGTTCTCTGGCCCACTACATTGGGTAAATACTTCTCGTCAAATTTCGGTGAGAATAGGGACGACCATTTTCATATGGGTCTTGATATAAAGACAAATGGTAAGATAGGCATGGAGGTGTTGGCCGTTGAGGATGGTTACATCAGTCGTATCCGATCAAATTATGAGGGATATGGAAAGTCTCTTTATCAGAGGACCAACTCAGGCCATGAGGTGGTCTATGGGCACCTGGAGTCTTTCACACCTGTAATGGAAAAGGTATGGAGACTGCAACAGGCAAAACGACGCAGTTACATTGTGGACACTCAATTCTCATCAAGGGAGTTTCAAGTCAAAAAGGGAGACCTGATAGGATACTCAGGTAATACAGGAAATTCTTTTGCTCCTCATCTTCATTTTGAATATCGTGATGGCAAAAGCGTACCACTAAACCCACTGACCATGGCCTTTGAACTAGAAGATCAAATGACCCCGTTCGCTAGAGAACTGGCAGTGATACCATTATCACAGAGTGCAATGATAAATGCCAGCCCCTTGATCCAAACATTCCCACTCTTTCGTGATAAAGGTGGAGTCTACCACTTTGCAGATACCATAAGTGTCTTTGGAGAGTTTGGATTTGCCATGAATGCTGTTGATAAACGTGAGGGGACCAATAATATATACCAATTTCATAGAATAGAACTCTTGGTCGATGGGAAGTTGGAGTTTGAGCTCAACTATGACCAAATCCCATTCAAACAGGGAAAATTTGCCAAAACAATGATACAGTATGATCTAAAGAGGCAAAATCTAGGTGAATTTCAAAAACTATACCGACTCCCCGAACACAAGAAGATCTCTTTGCATGTATCAGAGACCTCGGGAATCTTGGGTCTGGCTCCGGGAGTTCATTCCATTGAGATACATATACTGGATGCCAAGGGAAACAAGACCATTGTAAAGGGTACTGTCGCTGCGACTTTCCCGATGACCCTTGAAGCAAATGAGATATTCAGAGATGACAAGGTCATCATACTTGCCTTGGCACCTAAAAGAGGAGGTCTGTCCATACGTGACGCTGTTATATACAATTTCACAAAGTATGGTTTCACTGATCAAAAGGTTGAGATCCTTCATTCAGAACAAGTGAAAAAAGATCTTCATGTCACACTACCATTAAGATCCATTAAGGACCGGGTCTTGCAAATAATTGGCATCAATCAATTGGGAGGGATGATAGACCCCTACCACTGGACAGATGTCAAACCAGAGATCAGCGTTGTAGATGTGCACCCAGAACTGAAGATCTCCAATACACAAAGAGGATTATTTTTTCAAGTAGACATCGACCACTATGTACCTGCAAAGGTGACCATGAGATTGGCCAATGATAACACCTTTATGTCCTACCCCATGAATCAGATCGGTCCAAATACCTTTTTGACAGAAAAATTATCTCACAACATCGTGAACAACATGACCTATGTTGATATAGAATTACAAAATGAGGATCTGTCCAGAGAGACTCGCTTCCATTACTTGATGCAATTTGTGAGTCCAGGAGAAGAATACTTTGCATTTTCCAATGATAGGGATTGTTCCATAAAAACGCTACCTGGAACCTTCTTCCAAAATAGCGTTGTCTGGATTGACAAGGTAAAGGAGTTTGCCAAAGTAGAAAGCGGATTTCATATGTCTCCAGTATATCAACTTCAGCCTTTTGATCTAGCTCTAAAGGGGAATTTTCAAGTTGGTATTCGCTATGAACGTGATCTGGCGGAACACTCTAATCTTGGAATCTATTATTTCGACCCTAAATCTGAAAAATGGACCTATGTAGAAACGATCAATAACAAACGAAAACAAATACTGACAGCAGAACTTGATAGGATGGATGCAGTCACGGTCATACAAGATCTTGATTCTCCAAAAATAAAAAGTACATTCCCTGGTAATGGTGGTCAATACCACTTGGGGGATATAGACAAGATTGTGATCAAGGTAGATGATCTGATCTCAGGAATTGCCCCAGAGGAAGATTCATTCGATCTTTTGTTTAATGATGATATTCTATATCCTGCTTACCAACCAATAAAAAAGACCATCACATATAATTTTGACCAACCACTGCAAAAAGGGCCACATAAGATCGAGTTCAAGGTTCAAGACCGTATGGGAAATGAATCAAATGAAACCATCTATTTTTCTATTTATTAGTGTTATTTCCCTATAAAGACGACAATCCTCGAGTTCTCTTTCCCATTATAACCTACTCGATCATTGCAGTGAACATTTTGGTATTTTTATTGCAATTCCATTTCACAGGAAACAATCCTCATTTAGGTCAAAAAATAATATTTCGTTTTGGCTTTGTACCTAATGAGTTCAATCCTATCAATATCATGACATCCATGTTCATGCATGGTGGACTTTGGCATATTGTTGGAAATATGTGGTTCTTGTATATTTTTGGAGATAATGTCGAGAGCATACTCGGACACGTTCGGTATTTGTATTTTTACCTGTTCTGCGGCATCGGAGCTGCAATGGCACAATTTCTAATTGAACCAACATCTGCAGTGCCAATGGTCGGAGCAAGTGGGGCGATTGCAGGGGTCTTGGGAGCCTATATGGTCAAGTTTCCAAAAGCAAGGGTTCATGTTTTTGCAGTGATCATCATTTTTATCACCACATTCATCGTTCCTGCCCAAATAGTGCTTGGGCTATGGTTTATAATGCAACTATCAGGAGGTCTTAGTAGTTTGGGCATAGATACCACTGGCGGAGTGGCTTGGTTTGCTCACATAGGTGGATTTATCGTAGGCATAGGATCATTGAAATTTTTTCAAACTTTTCATTTAAAATAAGTTGAATAAAGAACTAATTAAAACAGCCATTAATATGCGTGAAAAGGCATATGCGCCATATTCAAATTATGAGGTGGGTGCGGCAGTGGAGACCGATACAGGAGAAATTATTGGTGGCTGCAATGTAGAGTCCTCAAGTTATGGATTAACATGTTGTGCAGAAAGAACTGCCTTGTTTCGAGCAATTTCAGAAGGACATAGAAAATTTACATCTTTAGCCGTGTCAACAGAGAATGGAGGAATGCCATGTGGGGCTTGTAGGCAGGTCATTTGGGATCTGTGCAAGGACATAACAGTACACATCTGCGATAAGGACAAACTATTAAAAACTATTCACGCATCTGATCTACTACCTGATGCATTTGATGAGACCTTTTTGAAATGAGACCAATTATCCTAGGCATTTCTGGTGGAACAGGTGCTGGGAAAACATTCACTGTAAATAACTTATTAGAAGCATATCCTGAAGGTGATATCATTTCAATTAATCTGGACTCTTATTATAAAGATCTGATCCATATGGACTATAGGGATCGAATAAAGCAAAACTTTGATCATCCGAGCTCCATTGATATTGATCTAATTGAAGATCATTTAAGACAAGTATCAGAAGGGTCTGATATCAATGTCCCTACCTATGATTTTTCGAAACATATTAGACTTAAGGAGACAACAACCATCTCTAAATCAAAAATAATAATTCTAGAGGGAATTTTTGCACTCCATTACGCACAACTTCGTAAATTATATATGATAAAAATATTTATTGAGACACCGGAAAATATTCGCTTTGAAAGAAGATCAAATCGAGATGTCAGGGAAAGGGGGCGGACGCTCGAATCCGTAAAAAAACAGTATGACTCAACAGTTCTTCCAATGCATGAAAAATTCATTGAACCTTCCAAAAAATATGCTGACCTCATTATTAATGGCAATGATGATATCAATATGATCATTAATAATATCAAAGAAAGAATCGATTTATTTGTGATATGACATTAACTCCTACAAACTCTGGTTGGATCGAGGTCATTTGCGGTAGTATGTTCTCAGGTAAGACCGAAGAATTGATGCGTAGACTACGTAGGGCAGAAATCGCCAAAATGTCCATATCTATCTTCAAACCAAATATAGACTCTCGCTATGAAAAGGACCACATAGTTAGCCATAATAAGTTAAAAATGATGTCTTTTATCACAGACAGTCCTGAAGAAATAATAAAGATGTCAAAAAAGCATGATGTAATAGGCATCGATGAGGCACAATTCTTTGATCATTCCATAGTGAGTGTTTGTAAAGAATTGGCTGCTGATAAGAAACGTGTTATTGTTGCGGGCCTTGACACTGATTATAGAGGCTTACCATTCGGACCCATGCCAGACATCATGTGCGAAGCAGAATATATAGATAAATTAAGAGCAATCTGTGTCATATGCGGAAATCCTGCATCCTACAGCCAAAGAACTTCTGATGATTCTGATCAGGTTGTGATCGGAGAACTTGATAAATATGAGGCAAGGTGTAGAAATTGCTTCCAACCACCTAAGGAAAATCTACAATGAGGATTACTGGTCTTCTTGGGATTGTCGTCCTTTTGGGTATTGCTTTTTTATTATCCAATAACCGTAAGGCAATAAAGGCTCATACAGTCATATGGGGCATTGGACTACAATTATTATTCGCGGTCATTATCCTAAAGATCCCATTTGTAAGGTCTCAATTTTCCAATATCGATACTATCTTTAAAAAGTTAATTAGTTTTTCCGATGCAGGGAGTAATTTCCTATTCACATCATTCATTCCAGAAATTGGCTATCATGCTGCTATGGTCAATTTTGCTTTTCGTGCATTGCCTGTGATCATATTCTTTTCTAGTCTGATAGCCGTGACTTACCATTTTGGCATAATTCAATTCATTGTAAAGTGGGTTGCAAAGATCATGGAACTAAGCATGAAGACAAGTGGCGCAGAGACATTAAGCATATCTGCAAACATTTTTGTTGGCCAGACCGAGGCACCTATTTTGATTCGACCATTCATAAACAGTATGACCAAATCAGAATTGATGGCTGTCATGACAGGTGGATTTGCAACGGCTGCCGGGTCTGTACTTGCCCTTTATGTTCTATGGCTTCAATCCATCCCTGGGATCGCTGGCCATCTCTTGGCTGCAAGCATTATGTCTGCACCAGCAGCATTGGTCATAGCAAAAATAATATATCCTGAGACAGAACAAGCCAATACATTGGGTGACATACAAATAACAATCGATAAACAAGCAGAGAATGCAATGGATGCATTGGGTCAAGGAGCAACTGACGGTCTAAAACTTGCTGCCAATGTTGCTGCCATGCTAATTGCATTCGTATCGATCATAACTATGGTAAATTATTCTTTAGAATATTTATTTTCTATCAATATGCAGCAGTTGATGGGAGTGATTTTCCAACCTTTGGCCTGGACCATGGGCGTACCTTGGGATGAGGCAAGAACCCTGGGAACTTTGATGGGTGAAAAGATCGTTCTAACGGAATTGATCGCCTATTCTAATCTTAGCGACCTTATTGCTAATAATCAGATCTCAGAGCGAACTGCTGTGATCGCCAGTTATGCCCTGTGTGGATTTGCTAATTTTGGCTCCATTGGAATACAGCTTGGTGGAATCGGAGGAATGGCACCACATAGAAGAAAGGACCTTTCAAAATTGGCACTAAAGGCGATGATAGGCGGTGCACTTGCATCTTGGTTAACTGCAACGATCGCTGGGTTTTTATTATGATGGATATAATATGAGATTATTGATCATGGGCCCTCCGGGGGTTGGAAAGGGTACACAAGCCAAAAGAATAAACCATGAATTGGAAATAGCACATATTTCAACTGGAGATTTATTGCGTACGGAGATCCGCGCAAAAACAGATGTGGGTATCATTGCTAAAAAATTCATAGACAAAGGTAAACTTGTACCAGATGAGTTCTTGCTCGACATAGTTAGAGATAGACTAAAAAAAACTGATTGTGATAATGGATATATCCTAGATGGATTCCCAAGAACACTAGATCAAGCAATAGGATTTGAGATCATAATGAACGAAAGTGACCAGGTACTTGATAAGGTCATTAGCCTATCAGCTGATGAGGATGAGCTTGTAGATAGGCTTGTAAAACGAGGACTGGAATCTGGTAGGAGTGATGATAATTCTGCGGTGATACGCAAACGGCAAAAAATCTATTGGGAGAAAACTGAACCATTGTTAGACTTTTATAATAAAAAGGGGTTGTTGAAAAACATCGATGGACTTGGCGAAATAGAAGAGATCACAGATAGAATATTAATAACAATTAAATAGCCATGCTAAAAATAGGATTAACAGGCGGTATTGGATCCGGAAAATCTTCGGTCAGTTCTCTATTCGGAGAGTGGGGAGCATACATATTTGATGCAGACTCTATTGCAAAAGACATTTTATATAAGAATGAGACCGCTCAGGGTGAGATCATAGCTGAGTTTGGCACAGATATACTAAATAGAGAAGGAAAGATAGAAAAATCAAAACTTGCAAGAATAGCCTTCCAAGATGAAGATCATCAGTTAAGATTGAATACGATCATCCATCCGTATGTATTTACAAATATTGATAATAGTTTTGACCTGATTCTGGAAAAAGGACAACACGAAATATTTTGTGTTGATGCAGCACTAATATATGAATCTGGCGCTGATACGCATATGGATTATGTAGTAGTGATCACAAGCCACCTAAGATTGCGCACTGAAAGAGTCATGGAAAGAGGTGGCCTAACAAGAGATGAGTTTTTGCGAAGGCTTGATTTACAATGGCCTGATGAGGATAAGGTCCATATGGCAGACTTTGTTATCCACAACAATGGCACAAAAGACGATCTTATTACTGAATCAAAAAAAGTATATGCTCTTTTAGCCTAATCTCTCATTCCGATAGGTTTATCCAAGATCTCTTTTATTATTATGGATCTCCGTAAAGATCGCTTTGTTCTAAATAATTCTTCTTTGAGATTGACCCGCCGCAGCCACTTATTACCATAATGCAACTCTTCTCTTTCAGCGAGTTTGGAATGATAAATATTATCCTCAAAATCTTCAAGTTGAGCATCGATCATAGTTCGGTCATCTTCGGGAATGATTTCTTTTTCAATCATTTCACCGGATTCTTGATCAAGATTTTCAGATAACAGATCATCTTCTTCTGTCCCCAAGACCTCCTTCACATCAGAATAGGGTTGAGATACCTTTGGGTTTTGTTCAAATAGATCATTTAATAACTGTTCTATATCATTTGATGGTTCTTCCTTTTCTATGGGATCCACATCATCCCAATTTGGATCAGATTCAATTTCTCTTTGTTTTTTATTTTGTTCACGTTTTTTCAAAAACCCCGAAATGAGGTAAAGTAATAATACTCCTAACCATTCCATCCTAATCATTCTCCTTTATAAGAAGGAATAAGATACCATTGCAAAATATTTCATTAAATACTGGTATCCATGAAAATGGGTTTATGATTTTAGGAAGGCCAAAGCGAAATGAGTACGCAGGTCTTATAAACCAATTGCTTTCTTTTTTGATATTATAACCAATAGTATTGATGATCTTTTTCATTTTACCTATTGAGACCCTAGTTTTTTTTGTACTAATTAAATATTGGATCTTCTTCTCTGGGCAGCCTATAAACCTCAGGTAGAAGACGTAAAAGGAATCAGGAATTAGGTGCAAGTACGGCAACTTACCCAATAGCTTTGGTATGGTCTGTTGATGGCCAGCATAGGCACAATACTTTGGAGGGAAGGACATAAATAATTTTCCACCTGGATTCAAGAGAGCGTATATGTTCTTAAGAGCCCGTTCCTGATCGGGAATATGCTCAATAACATCACGAATGATTATTGTATCATATTTATCTTTTATTTCATTCTTATAGGATGATGGTTTACAGATATCAGCTTGAAAAAGATGAATGGAACTATCTTCATTCAATAAAACCGCGTTCTTGAATCTTATATCTGATAATTCTAATCCAGAACAAATGGCTCCTTTGTCTTTGTAGAATTTCATTAATCCTGCTTCTGCACACCCAATCTCCAATATTCTTTTTCCATTTACATCCATATCACCAATATGATCAAAGAGAAAATTTTCTCCATACCATTGCTGCTCATCATAGCAACGTAGACAACGAGTGGAAATTTGACCTGCCACATTTTCTGGAATTGCCATACCCAAAGATCTTATCTCAACAGGGAATTACCGCTAATCGTCATTCTCTTCCGTATTCGACTCTGTTCCAGTATCGGCTATGGATTCACGCATCGTTGTATCTGATTTTATGTTTTCCATTTTATAGTAGTCCATGATCCCCATATTGCCTTCTCTAAAAGCATGTGCCATGGCCCTTGGTACCTCAGATTCTGCCTCGACGACCTTAGCTTTCATTTCTTGGGTCTTGGCTGTCATCTCTTGTTCTTCTGCTACAGCCATTGCTCTTCTCGTTTCTGCCTTCGCCTGTGCAACCCTAAGGTCTGCCTCTGCCTGGTCGGCTTGAAGAGAGGCTCCGATATTTTTTCCAACATCAAGATCAGCAATGTCAATGGAGAGTATTTCAAAGGCAGTTCCAGCATCCAATCCCTTATCCAATACAGCTCTTGATATGTTATCTGGGTTCTCTAGAACCTTAGAATAGTTCGTTGCTGAACCAATGGCAGATACAATCCCTTCTCCCACTCTTGCAATGATCGTATCATCTGTTGCACCACCAACCAGACCCGGGATATTTGTTCTGACCGTTACTCTAGCTCTTGCTTTTAATTCAATGCCATCCTTGGCAACAGCAGCCAAGTATCCTTCTTTTGGTGCATTGATCACCTTGGGATACACTGAGGTTTGTACAGCCTCCTTCACATCGCGTCCAGCAAGATCGATGGCAGTTGCAGTTTCAAAAGGTAGTTTAATATTTGCCTTGTCAGCAGCAATTAATGCGGAAACTATATTTTGAACATTCCCACCTGCAAGAAAGTGAGTCTCGAGCATATCGGTAGTGATATGCGGTAGGCCAGCCTTGTGTAGGTTTATCACACCATCGGTGACCAATCTAGGTGAGATCTTTCTCAATCGCATACGTATTAGATCAACAATTCGAATCCTACCTAGACCAAGAGAGACGATTCCTTGTATCCACATTCCGATTGGAACAAAATAAAGAAGTGTTGTGATCGAAAAAACAATGAAACCAAGTAACAACATTTGCACAATAGGCATAATTATTCCCCTTTTCTTATTATAATTCTCTAACTAAAACTCGATTACCATCCACACTGAGAATCGTAACCTTTTTCCCTTTCTCAATAAAGCCGCCCTCACTTACGACAAAAATTCTTTGACCTTCAACAACGACCCATCCTGAGGGATGTAAGTCAGTATCTGATGTTCCCGTTTGACCTTGAAGAACTTCCCAGCCTTGAGTATTTGAAAATCCTTGATCCTTTTTTTGTGAACTGGGAGCTGTCAATTGCTCCCAAAATTTTGACCTTATCATTAGTTTTACTAATAAGATCAATCCAACTATGGCTCCTAAAATTCCAATAAGAAATCCATCCATTGCTTGGCCTAGAACCTCTTCGCCCACAGGGACCTCGGGCAACAATAGTAGATATAGACCATATAACATGAAACCAATTCCACCAATTCCAACAATACCAAACCCGGGTATGACCAACATCTCAAGAAGCATTAAGGACAAACCTGTTAGTATGAATATCATATCTGACATGGTTGCTAATTGCGCAATATAGGATACACTTAACGATAGTATTAGACAAGTAAGCCCAACAAAGCCAGGGATTCCCCAGCCTGGACTTTGAAGTTCAAAGAGAATACCTAAAAAACCAAATGTGGTCAGCAGTGATGCTACTACCGGATTTGTCAAAAATCTAACAATGTTCTCTGACCAATTTTCAGAACTCTCCATGATCTCAATAGATCCATATCCCAGTGAATCCATTAAGGCATCAATGGTCTCAGCGGTACCATCAGCAATGCCATATTTTATAGCTTGATCTGTTGTCAATGAGATCAGTTTACCATCTTTTCTCCCTTCAATATCATTCACTGCTATAGAATCACCATTGATGACCAAGTGTGTAAAATTCAACTCTTCGTCCACCATGCCTCTTGCTATTTCCTTACTCCGTCCTCGTCGCTCAGCTGTAGATGCCATTTCTTCACGCATGAAACTAATGACCTTTTCACTTCCTTTTTTCCCAGACATATCTACTGCTGTTGCAGCACCTATCAATCCTCCTCCGGTCATAAATATTTTTTCACAGGACAATGAGATAAGTGCCCCCGCAGAAATAGCACGTCTATTAATATATGCAACTGTAGTTACATCGGCACCTAAAATTGCATCCTTGATCTGTGTGGCTGCATCAACGCGTCCTCCAAAAGTATTAATGTCAAAGATCACAACTGCTGCATTTTTTGATTCTGCCTCATCTAACGTTCTTTGTATAAAAGGAGGTAATCCAAGATCGATCGTCCCTTCGATCGGAACTCGATATACCACCTCCGCGTATAAAGTTGATAGAACAAATAATTTATATAATAACAGTCTTTTCACTACCTTTAAATCTCATTCATTATTAATTAAAAAACGAACAAAATATAGATATAACATAGTCGTAATTTCGACATAAGATGAAGCGTTCTCATACAATCACATATTTTTTGCTTACCTTATGCAAAGCCGGTCTATCAGCCATTTCAAAAAGGTCCAGAAACAGATTGGCAGGACATATGGCAAGCATATTATTTCATAATATACGTTTTAGGAAAGAGCTAGCTAGGGAAAATTTGCAAAGGGCATTTCCAGAATGGGCTGAATCAAAAGTGAATCTTACTTTAATAAAGGTCTATTTATTCTTTTCTCAAAACTTCATTGATTTTATATCAATTCCTAGATCGTGGGATGGAATAAAGATAGATGTTATTGGAGAGGATTTTCTAAGGTCCGCCACAAATCAGGGAAAGGGTATTGTTTTCATTACTGGTCACTTTGGATGTTGGGAGATCTTGGGGAAATGGCTTGGCGAATATGCTTCTTTATTCACTGGTGTGGCCCAGCGCCAACAAAATAGAGGCGCTGATCAATTCTTTCAAGAGCAACGAGAAATTCCTGGAACCAAACATATTTTTCGGAAAGAACCAATTGAAAAGATGTATGATGTTTTAAAAAAAAATGGGATACTTGGATTGGTGAGCGATCAAGATGCCAAGAAAAAGGGTGTTTTTGTAAAGTTTTTTGGTTTGCCAGCATCTACGCCTAAGGGTGCGGCCCTTTTTCATATCAATACATCAGCGCCTATGGTAATGGGCGTTTGTATCAAAAGATCATTCCAGCACTATGAGTTAAGATTCTCTCCTGTGGATACATCAAGTCAGGACATTAATAACATTACTCAAGACTATACAAATATTCTAGAACAACACATCCGAGCTAACCCAGAACAATATTTTTGGTTTCATAGAAGATGGAAGACAAAACCCTAAAAGACCATTTGCTGTGTTTGAAAGAATATCAATCAACGATAAAAATGTTTTAAAAAAAACATGTTCAATCCTAGAAGCGGGAGGAATCATTGCATACCCTACAGATACTATCTATGGCCTAGGATGTGATGCGTGTAATGATGGTGCAATTCAAAAGATCAATTCAATAAAACAACGAGAAGCTCCAATGAGTGTTTTATGCCCAGATCTTGAAACTGGATCATTGTGGATGAACCTACCAGATCATGAAAAAACAAATGCTAAAGACAGGATGATGACAGCAACCACAATAATAGTGCCCGTTAAAGATCACATAGCATCCAGACTGGTGATGGGAGACGGAAACACCCTGGGAATTAGAATACCAGATCACACCTTTTGCATAGATCTTGCCAAGAATTATCCAAATCCCATCACAACTACAAGTGTGAATCGTTCTGGCCACAATCCACATACAAACCCTGATAAAATTGAAATAGAATTCTCTAATGAGATAGATCTATGTATTGATGATGGGATCATCAAAGGTAGAGGATCTACGATATATAAGTTCAATAATGGTGATTGGCAGGTCCTCCGCTAATGAGGAATATCTTTTTATCGTGCTTATTCTATTCTTCATTATTGGGTGGCATCCCTTTTAAATCAGGTGAGACCTTAAGATATAATGCCTCATTCGGGGGTGTCTCTGCAGCCAATGCCAGTCTAAAGGTCATCGGGAAAGAAAAATTCAGTGATACTATGACATATCATGTACAATTCACTGCAAGATCAAAGGGCCTGATAAGTTATTTGTTTCCGATTAATGATAAAATCGATCTGTGGCTTAGTGAGGATTCTCTATTTACAATAAAAGAATCATCAATGATCAAAGAAGGAAGTTATGAATATTCACGAGAAATGATCCTTGATCATCAATCCGGTAGCGTCCTATTAGAAAATGATACCTTGCAAATCCCAAGAGGAACACAGTCACCTTATTCATTATTCTATTTTTTTCGTAATAAAGATATAGCCAGTATGGCATCTGACACCTTGAATACCATCCAGGGGAAAAAGATCACCCCATTAAGTATTTTGATAGAAGAAGATATTGAAATTATCGTACCCGCTGGAAAATTTTCATGTACCAAGGTAACACCAGTTAGGTCAAATAGAAAAAATTTTAAAAATAGATCTCAAATGTCCATCTTGTTTTCTAATGATGACCATCAATATCCAGTAAAGATATGGCTCACCATGAAATATGGATCACTAGTGCTTGAGCTTGATAGCATTATCAATTAAACAATCTAGTAATATCTTGAAATATAATTGTTACCATTAATATAAGAATGAATGCCATTCCAATTTGTTGAATGGCAATTCTGGTCTTCAACGTCAATGGCCTCCTTATTGCTGCTTCTATGAGATGAATTAAGATATGACCTCCATCCAAGCCTGGAATGGGCAATATGTTCAAGAACGCAAGGTTAACGCTTAATAGTGCCATAAAGGTAAGAAATGGTATTAGTCCAGCCTCAGCTGTCTGCCCAGCAAGCTGAGCGATCAAGATCGGGCCACCAAAGTCTGAGACTGATGCATCACCAGCTCCCAACATGCGAAGACTCTCAATTATCATCATAAAACTTCCAATCGTTCTTGAAAAGCCAATAGAGATTGCCTCTTTTGCTGTTATGCTCATATATACCATTTCAGGATAAATGCCTAATACTCCTACTGTATCCATACCGCCTTTTACTGGGATTACACTTGTAGTTGTGGTTATTTCAAGATTGATCATTGAATCATCTCTTTCAAGGACCAAATCAATTTTAGTATTTGGTCTGGTCTTTATCAAACTGGTTAGTTCGCTCCAGGTTTTTACATTGTTATCATTTATCTTTATGATTCGGTCACCTGGTATTATTCCAGCCATTTCTGCGGGCATATTTCCAATCGTCTCCCTAACTACTGGCTCATCTTTGATCTCCGCAGAACCTTGATAATATCCCAGTGATGCAAAGAGGATGAATGCTAAAATGGTATTCATTATTACTCCAGCGCTCAATATCCATAGTTTTGCCCATAATGGTTTAGACATAAATTCATCTTCTTCATAATTTATCTCTGTGTCCATGTTCTCATCAATAATCCCAGCCATTTTAACATAGCCACCCAATGGTAATAGCGCTACCACATATTCGGTCCCAGATCCCAACCGGCCTGTTCTATTAATATGTTTTTCTAATACGGGTTGCCATTTAAAAGAACCTCTGGTACGTTTGAAAAAGAATAATTTACATAATAGGCCATCATCAATAGACTCGATAGTTAAAAATCGCGGAGGGATTCCAATAGAAAAACGCTCTACCCTTACTCCAACAGATCTTGCAGCCATAAAATGACCGAATTCATGTATGGTGATAAGAACACCAAGTAGTATAATAAATGCCCAGAGTGTTGTCATATATATTTAATCTACAAAAAAAATCATTTTTTGTTCCACTATATCAAGAATCATTGATCTTGTTTTTTACCCATATTTCTAGATCATTTATATCGTCAAGGCTAGGATGTTCAATCCACGGATGATCCTCCAATATGATCTCATTTATTCTGGGAATATCGGTGAATAATATCTTATTTTTTAAAAATAGATCAACCGTGATATCATTGGCCAAATTGAGAGAAGCTCCAGATGTACCTGCTCGCTCCAACGCCTTGAATGCCAATGAGATCGAGGGAAATCTTTTGAGATCTGGTTCTTGGAAAGTAAGGTCTCCACAATTAAAAAGATCTAGCCTCTCCCAAGGTGCATTTTTGTGTTCTGGGTAAGTAAGTGCGTATTGTATTGGTACCTTCATGTCTGGGACGCCCATTTGTGCTTTGATTGCACCATCGTTCATCTCTATCATGGAATGAATGATGGATTGTGGATGAATTACAATATCTACCTTATCAGGAGCAAATCCAAACAACCAATATGCCTCGATCACCTCTAGTCCCTTATTCATCATCGTAGCACTATCAATGGTTATCTTTTTACCCATATCCCAATTGGGATGTTTGAGCGCCTCATCAATTGTTATATCTTTAAATGTAGATACGGGTCTCTCCCTAAATGGGCCACCACTGCCGGTCAATATGAGTCGATTTACATCTTTTATATCCTCACCAACCAAACATTGCCAAATGGCTGAATGCTCGCTATCAACTGGGAATAGTTTTGTATCAGATTCTTCCAATGCTTTATTTATTATATCCCCGGCCATAACAAGACTTTCCTTGTTTGACAAAGCAACATTAACACCAGATCTAATGGCATGAAGAGTTGGCTCCATTCCTGATGAACCCACCAAGGCATTCAGCATAATATCGATGTCATTTCTCTGAGCTAGGTCCAATAGGCCCAACCGACCAGTTAATAATTCAACTCCCATTGATTCTAGATCACTTTTTATATTTTTACTTGCTAGTTCGTCAACAACAGCAACTGCCCTAGGGGTAAATTTCTTAGCTTGTTCCAATAAAAGATCAATATTACTGTTTGCAGATAAATAGGTTATTTCAAGATCATCTTTCAAATGTGAAATAACATTAAGTGCGTTTACCCCAATAGACCCCGTTGATCCCAATATAGAAAGACGTTTTTTCATTAGAATATTTCTTTTTGAATGAAAAATGTTACAATTGATCTATGTGGTGTAATTCGATTCTCTAATCCTAAGATCATTACAGATATTGGAATAGCAAAATCAAAACCGATGAAATTCATTTGTCCTTCCATGGTCTTGGGAAGATCATGATCTCCAAGAAATGAACGCTCTTTAAAAAAGTTTGTACCCATACCTATTCGGAAAGTAAGATCATTCCACTGAAACCATTTACGAATATCTATCAATAAGGACGTTAAACCAAAATACTCCAGTCCCTTTAAATCAATTCGCTGCAAAGTGGTACTCCAATTTAGAGTATCCTTACCACCAAAATAATATTGAAGACCCCCGCCTGTGATCTGTGGATGATCATTTCCTGATTTAAAACCATAGGATTTATATGTCAATGATAGATTCTTGGTTACTTTAATTCCAACATCAAGATTTGGATATTTAAAGGTATTTGAATTAGCCGCTACAAGAATTGAGGATAATCCGGTTTCTATAATAAGTCGATTATTAGACATTGGATCTATCATTGGAGACCCACTTAGCCAAAATGAGGAGGAATATACAATTTCTTTTGCGCTGCCATCGGTGATGTTAAAAAGCTCTGATTGAGGGTATGTAAAGGACAACAATAGAGCAACTGTAAAAATTAATTTCACAAAATAAATTTAAATAATACCCCTATCAGATGTATGTATAAAATCAACAATCTGATCCTTGCTATTAGATGGGGGAATCTCTGTCTCAATCTTTTTTAAAGCATCGTCTCTATTTAGTCCAGATTTAAAATACATATGATATATTTTTTTTATTGATCTCCTATCTTCTAGTGAGAAGCCTCTTCTTTTCAATCCAACTGAATTAACTCCCTTATACCTGAGAGGATGTTCTGCTGCCATTATAAATGGAGGGACATCTTGGACTGCCCTAAAACCTCCTCCTATAAATGCATGGGGCCCTATCTTTGTAAACTGATGTACAAGCACTCCTCCTCCTAAAACTGCCCATTCACCTACTTCTACATGACCACCAAGGGTTGATAAATTGGACATTATTACATTGTCGCCTAAGATACAGTCATGTGCCACATGGGATGAGGCCATCAATAAACAATCGGAACCAACCTGTGTTTGACCAAGTGCTTTTGTTCCACGATTAACAGTCACATATTCCCTTATTTTTGTACGGGCACCAATTATAGTTTTTGTTCTTTCTCCTTCAAACTTTAGGTCTTGCGGTATTTCTCCAATAGAACTGCAATGCAAGATCTTGCAATCTTCAGCAATGTATGTGTTTGGGCAAATGGTAACAAAATTACCGATTTCGCAATTATCTTCAATCGTCACATCTTTTTCTATAACAGAGTATGGACCAACCTTTACATTATTTCCTAAAATGGCTGATTCATGAATTATGGCCGTTTGGTGTAATAGACTAGAAATATTATTCTCTTGCTCTATCTACCAAATTAGCTGAAAAAAAGGCATCAACAGCAAGTTTATCATCAATACTACATTTCCCGTGGAATTTGCATAGATTAAGTTTCTTTTTAACAAGCTCAACCTCTATCTTCAATTGGTCCCCAGGTACTATTGGTCGTTTGAATTTTGTTTTTTCAACTGTCGTGAAAAACATATTCTTTTCTAGAGGGTCATCAACTTGATTCAACATTAAAAAAGATCCCGCTTGACATAAGACCTCTAAAGAAAGTACTCCAGGGAAAATGGGCTGACCTGGAAAATGACCTTGAAAAAATGGTTCATTAATTGTCACATTTTTTAAGGCAATCAGAGATTTTCCTGGATCAGTGATTTCAATCTTATCAATTAAAATAAACGGATATCTATGTGGTAAGATTTTTATTATGTCATTTATATCAAACTTTGTTTTTTCCAATAAATCATTCATCTTTGTCTGTCCATAATATTTTTAATTCCTTAGAATATTGTTTTTTTAATTTTTTTACAAATTCAACATTGCTTGCATGTCCTGCTCTTGCTGCTGTGACGTGGCCCCTGATGGGGACACCAAGAAGGGCGAGATCTCCAATAAGATCCAAGGTCTTATGTCGGACTGGCTCATTCTTAAATCTTAGCACCTTGCCATTCAATATCCCATTAGCCCCTTGAATTATATTATGCTCAATACCAAATAACAGTTTCAATCTATCCATTTCAATGGAATCAATTTCCTTATCAACTATCACAACTGCATTGTCTAGACCACCACCCTTAATCAGACCTCTCTCCTTCAGCATCTCCACCTCACTCAAGAAACAAAAAGTTCTTGCTGGTGCGACCTCAAAGGCAAAATCTTCTTCCATATTGTAAATTGCCTCGTACTGAGTTCCAAGAGCTGAAAGATTATATTCAACCATAAATGTGATTCTAAATCTATCAGAGGGAATCACGTGGATATCAATATCTCTATATGAATTTGTATAGTTTACAGCACGCGTTATTTCTAAAACCTTTCGCTCTTTATTTTGAACGCGTATACCAGCCTTTATTAAACATTCAACAAAATCTTTTGCGCTTCCATCCATAACAGGTGGCTCTTTACCAGTAAGCTCAATTAAGATATTGTCTAGCCTTAATCCACTCACAGCTGCAAGCGCATGCTCTACAGTATGAATTCTGACATCATTTTCTTCTATTGTAGTGCCACGTGAAATATCTACAACGTGATCTATGTCAGCTTTTATCTCAGTACAGTCTGTAATATCAGATCTAATGAAACGAATCCCCGAATTTTCGGGTGCGGGATGGAATGTGATCACAGTTTTCACCCCTGTATGCAAACCAACGCCTTGGCAGGACTGTGAGGTTCTGATCGTTCTTTGTTTTCTTTCCATTTTATAATTTAATCAACTCTATTTATTTTAATCAATTTATCACGCAATTTTTCAATCTCATTGATCAACGCAAGTCTTCTGTTGTGCTCTTTTATTTCTCTTGCTGGAAACCCTGCATACACCTTATCACCTTTTAATGATTTTGTTACACCTGACTTTGCTGCAACAATGGATCTATCACCTATTTTCAAATGTGGTGCCACTCCAACCTGCCCAGCAAATGTACAAAAATCGCCAACCTCTGAACTACCGGCAATTGCAAATCCTGCAGTTAAAAGACATCCTTTACCTATCTTAACATTATGAGCAATATGAACCAAATTATCGATCTTTGTCATTTCACCAATAATGGTACTTCCAATTGTTGCTCTGTCAATGGCACAATTAGATCCAATTTCTACATCATCACCAATGATCACATTACCTGTTTGTGGTATTTTTTCATGTATTTCATTTACAGTCACATATCCAAAACCATCACAACCTATAATGGTCCCACTATGTACAATAACGTTATCACCCAAGACAATTGATTCATATAAACAAACATTAGCTGATATAATACAATTTTTCCCAATAGCCGTATTTGAACCGATAACACAATTTGCCCCAATAGAACTTCCCTCGCCAATACTAACCTCATCATTTATAATGGCTCCTGCATCAATGTTAACATCTTTGCCAATATTCGAATTCTTTGAAATCACTGATCTGGGATGTATTGATGGTCTTTTTTCATTTTTTTCTGTAAAAAGACCCAGTGTTCTTGACATCGATAATTGAGGATTTTTTACAACAATTCCATTTCTACCACTCAACAAAGTACTGTCGCTTACTATGATAGCTGCGGCGTTGGTATTCTTTAAGTATTTACTATATAATGGATTACCTAAAAAGGTGATGGTATTAGGTTTTGAATTTTGAATTTCCGAAACACCTGAAATCAAACATGAGGAGTCACCAACAATATCTCCTTCTAAATGTTTTGCAATCTCACTGAGAGTGAGTTTCAATTTATTTTTCTGCTTTTAGATTGCGTAATTCATGTAATACATCATCAGTCACGTCATAATTTGGTTTTGCATATAACAATCCCATACTTGAATCCATAATGTAGTCAAAGCCCTTATCTATGGCCACTTTACGCACTGCTTCTCTTACTTTTCCTAAAATTTCATATTCCATTTGAGCTGATTTTTTCATCAGCTCTCCTTGAGGACCAACTTTTTCAGCTTGATAGTTTTGAATGCCTCGTTCCATTTGAATGATCTGTTGTTTGATACTCTCACCCTTATCTAGTGCCATAAGACGTTTCACTTCATAATCTTTATTTAAACTATCCAACTGCATGATCATTTTTTCATACTCAACTTGTACCTTTTGATACTCCATCTGAAGTTGAGATTCTGCTTCAGTGAATTCTTCATATTCTGTACGAATTCTTTCTGATTGTATGTAACCAATCTTCAACTGGGCAAAACTAAGTGTCACCATACCAAAAAAGATTGTAGTGAATAATATATTCCGAGAGGATTTTTTCACAGTTTACTCCTTGTTTTTAAAATTGTTGGCCGAATGTGAGAGTTGTTTTCCAAGCAGGTTTTAATTCCCCATCTTGGTCTACTCTATCAAATCCATATCCAATGTCAAAACCCAACATGCCTATCATAGGCATAAAAAAGCGAATCCCTGCACCTAATGATCTCTTTAGGTCCAATGGCCCATTTCTTGGAAGACTTAATCTTTCCATTAAATCACCAGAAGACCAAACATTGCCCATTTCGGCAAATATAAGACCATAAACTACAGGATTTTCTGCGAATGGCACTCGAAATTCTGCACCAAATTTAACCATTGCATTCCCACCAATCGGATTCCCGCTATATGTGACTGGACCTACTCGATTATCATCATATCCTCTTAAAGGATTACCATATGGTATGCCATTGCCTCCCATAATAAAGCGGTCATAATAAGGTATATATGAAGAACTGCCATCTTGAGATGGAAGTTCTTTCACAATACCAATTTTCATGGAATTCATTAATACAAATTTCCAGAAGGTTGGTGTATACCATTCCAAATTTAAAATATGTTTATGAAAATTTTCTTGCCCACCTAAGACCCATCCGGATAGAGTAGAATTAAGTGAAAAATGAGATCCTATGGTTGGAAACTCTGGATGGTCTCTGCTATCTCTTCGAATGGTCTGGACAAAACTTATCCCATCGGTTTGTGTTTTACCACCAGCATATTTTTCTAGGTCCTCTTCACTACCTGAATATTCCCTTCTACGAACCATAAACCTCCAGGTTCCTCTAAAATAATCATCTGGCCATTTGAAAATTCGCCCCCACATAATACTCCCGTATGTACTAGTGGTCTCTAAGGGAGAATAATACATTGCAGAACCTCCGCCTCGCATATCATATCCCAGCGATGCACCTACGAGATTTTTTGTATCATTTACCATTGGATCGGTAAAGCTAATGGATGCTCTCCTAGTTTTTGGCCTATCTACATTATACCCTTGATACATATAGGAGTTTTGACCTCCGCTACTCACACCTTCATTATAACTAAAGCTGAAGCTTTGTCCTTTACCTCTGAAATTAGGTAAGGATAATCCACCTCCACCGGTTAGTCCATAGTATTGGGAATAGCCCATATTAGCACTAGCCTGACCGGCTGGTTTTTCTTCAACGGTAAATTCAATATCTATCTTATCTTCAGATACAGGTACAATATTAGGTGCGGCATTTGCAAAGAAGTTTAGCATCATAACCTCGCGGTAACTGCGTGCAATCAAATCTTGATTGTATACATCACCCGGGAATACTCTTAACTGTCTACGAATCACATTCTCACGTGTTCGAGTATTGCCTAAAATCGAAATATTATTAATATACACTTTATGATTTTCAGTAATCATAAAGTGTATGTCCAAGGAGTCTTCTCCTACAGGAGTGATCTTGGGGTCAACTCTGCTGTAGATATATCCACGATCCAAATAGAGTCCTTGGACTCGTGAGAATACAGCCATGTTAAAGTCTTCATCGCTATACCTCTCGCTTTTTTCCAGAGCAAGAGCACGCTCAAGTATTTCTTGATCAAATAATGTCATACCCTCCCATGAAAAATTTCGATATTTATATTGTGGCCCTTCATCTACATTTAGAATAATATTCATTTTTTTTCCATTTGTAGAGTATTCTATGGAGTCACTAATTATACTAAAATCTCTGTAACCTTTATTACGATAGTAGGTGGATAAAAGATCTTTGTCATCATCAAATTTTTTCTTATCAAAGGTTGATCTCCAAAACAAAAACCATGGTTGTTGCTTTGTCTCTTTCATTTCCCATCGTAAACGAAAATCAGAAATAGATTCATTACCATCAATAAGAATTTTCCCAATTTTGACCTTTCTATTCTCTTCAATATTGAAAGTAAGGTCTCTTATGAGGTCTTTACCTTTCCCTCCAAATAATTTCAAATCCTCCTTTGGAAGAGAGAGTTCAGAATCTATGGTTACATTTAGATATCCTTTTTCAGCATATAGCTTTCGGATGGACTCTTCAGTGTGATGAACAGTGTTGGGCTTTATTCTCTGACCTGTCGATAGGCTGATCTCATCATTAAACTTTCTATCTTTTATTTTTTTATTGCCTTCATATAATACATCCCCAAGGATGAAGTTTTCTTTTACTTCAATGACCATGGATAAACCATCTTCAGTCTCCTCATCATAATGTATTTGTACATCTTGAAAAAGTCCCAATTGCCAGAGACGTTTTATTGCCCTAGGAAAATCAGCAGTGGTGATGGTCTGTCCCTCTCTTAGACCTGCAGTGAAAATGATGGTCTTCTCTGAGGTCACCAAGTGCCCTTTTACACTTACGCTTGCAATTTTAATCTCGTCTTTCTCATATTGAGAATATGTGAGAGAAAAAAAACAAATAAATATTAGAAAACGTCTCATTATCAATTTTGAATCTTTTGTCCAACATTTCCAAATCGACGTTCCCTTGATTGAAAATCGAGAATAGCATCCATTAATTGTTTTTCACGAAATTCAGGCCAAAATAATTCTGTCATAAAAATCTCTGTATAAGCAATTTGCCAGAGTAAAAAATTACTAAGTCTGCATTCTCCACTGGTTCTAATCAAAAGATCTGGGTCGGGTATATCTCTTGTATAAAGACAATCGCTTAGCAGGTTAATGTCAATATTGGCCGGGTTCAAATCACCCGATTGAACCTTAAGCGCCAAATTTTTAATGGCCTTTATGATTTCCTGGCGGCTACCGTAGTTCAAGGCCAGATTTAAATTCAAACCAGTATTTTTCTCTGTCATTTTAACACCCTCCATAAGGCCCTTTGCAGTTCTAGATGGGATTGTATCTAGATCACCAATAATTGTAAATCTTACTTCTTCTCTATGAAGTTCTTCAATCTCTTCTTTTATTGTTTTAAGCAAAAGATGCATCAACGCACTGACCTCTGATGATGGTCTTTTCCAATTCTCTGTGGAAAAAGTATATAGTGTTAAATGTCTTACACCAATTTCACCACAAACTCTCGTTATTTCTCTAACAGAATTGATTCCTTCCTTGTGCCCTGAAATTCTGGGTAGGGACCTTGCTTTAGCCCAGCGACCATTGCCATCCATAATTATGGCTATATGTTTTGGTATGTGGTCCATTAGGACCTTCTCTTTAATTGGTTCTTGCATAGTGATACTGGGGAAAAGGCGGGCGAAATTACTTCCGGCTTACAGGCAATACAACCCAGATAGATCTCAGGTAAATTTATTATTTATCTATTAACAAGCTCTTTAGTGTAAAGTTCCATGTTGATTTATTCAATAGTTGATATAATCTGGGTGGCAATATCAATATACACCTGACCAATCTCATCAATATTTTCTTCCATCGTAATAGGAATTCCCTCATCGGTTGACAACATGACCTTTTCAGAAAATGGTATTTGACCAAGTAGCGGGACACCAAGTCGTTTACTCTCTTGTTCACCTCCACCTACTTTAAAAAGATCTAGTTTGAGATTAAATACACCATCCGAATCAACCGGTACGATCTTCCCATTAATTTCTATTAATGAATCTGTAGGATTAACCTTGCCATTCAACGCCAATCCTGACATGTTCTCTACAACACCTAAGACCGGTGTTTTTACCTTTCTGAACATATCAGCACCTTTCCTAACATCTGCTAATGCTATATCTTGGGGAGTGGTGACAATAACGGCTCCAGTCATGCGTAATTTTTGAGTCAGTGTTAACTGAATATCACCAGTACCTGGTGGAAGATCTAGCAATAGTATGTCAAGTTCGCCCCAATCTACATCCCTAAAAAATTGTTCTGTCATTCTAGAGACCAAAGGTCCCCTCCAAATGACGGGAGTATCATTCCCACTGATAAAACCAAAGCTCATTACCTTCATTCCAAATTTATCAAGCGGAATCAATTTATTATCTTGAGTCATCTTGGGTTGTTCATTTAAACCTAAGAGAATAGGAAGGGATGGGCCATAGATATCAAGGTCCAAAAGACCAATTTTCTTTCCTTGTCTAGATAATGCACAGGCCAGATTTGCTGCAATAGTTGACTTCCCGACTCCACCTTTTCCACTTGCTATCGCAATAACATGTTTCACATTTTCTAATATGGGAACCGGGTGAGGTGATTTCTGAGTGGGGGGACTTTTCATTCCTTCATTTTTAAGCACTATTTTTACTGAGGTGAAGTCGCTCCCAAGTTCATTTTTAATACTTTCAACAACTAATTTTTTCTTCTCCTCATTCTGAGAGGATATGTTAAGCTCCAATGTTATATCACTTGCTTGAATACTGATATCTTTTACCATACCAAATGAAACAATATCTCTATTGAAACCAGGATATTTAATTGATCTTAATTTTTCTAATACCTGTTCTTTTTCCATCTTATTCCGTATAAAAAAAACGGCTGCCCACAGACAACCGTTTTATTGTTAATAAAAAATAAATTATCAGCCAGAATATTCTCTTCCAAACCAATCATAGTTAACTTTAATATATTTATTCCATTCATCTGGTACTTCACTTTCTTCAAAAATTGCCTCAACAGGACACTCAGGCTCACATGCGCCACAATCAATACACTCTTCGGGATCAATATATAAAGAATCATTTTCCTCAGGAACAAATCCATCAACTTTTGCCTCAGCTCCGGCTCCAGTTTTATCATGTGGACCATGTATACAGTCAACTGGGCAAACTTCAACACATGCCGTATCGCACGTCCCAACACATGGTTCGCAAATAATATAGGTCATTTTAGTACTCCTTTATGATAAAGCTTAATTTTTAATTCTATGTACTCTCAAATTTAAAAGTAAAACTTGCCTGTATAAAAAGGTTTTGAAAGTAATTTCTATCTTTAACTCTCAGTGATTTAAAATAATGAAAAAAGAATCTCAGGATATTATGGCTTACTCAAATAATATCACATTCCGGTGGTTACTTTGGCCTAGTAGGCACAACTGCACTATTTTCGGTCTTCATAGGTGTGATGACTAATCTCATATCTGTTAAACTTGTATTCTTTTTTGTTAACATTGGTGCTTTGGTCTATGGATTAATCAGTCCGGGTAGGGCTGAAAGAATAAAACTGAGAAAAATATTATTATGAGTTATATCATTATTGATCAAGGCACATCATCAACTAAAGCATTTTTACTAAATACAAATGGTAAAATACTTCACAGTGACAAAGCCAAATACAGCTTACAAAGACCTCGTCCATTTCATGTTGAATGTGATCCTAAAACAATATTAATTGACATTCAAAGATTATTTTACGAAATGATGTTTTTATCAAAAGAAGAAAAAGTTACTGGAGCAGGCATTGCATTCCAGCGTTCTACTTTTCTTTTCTGGGAAAAATCTACTTGTAAACCGATTACCCCAGCAATCAGCTGGCAAGATAGTCGCGCAACTAAAGTTTTAGGAAAATATAAGAAATATGAAAAAAAATTATGGAATATTACAGGTACTCCATTAAGCGCTCATTTTGGTGGGCCTAAATTCATTCATATGGTAGAAAATAATGAAATGCTTAAGGGAAGAATTAAAAATAATGAACTATATTTTGGCCCTCTAAGCGCATTTATAACACATGCCATAACAGGTAAACCTGCCATTGACGAGTCAATAGCAGGGCGTACATTAATGTATAATTTAAGAAAGGGTCGTTGGTCTAGATTTGCAACAAATCTATTCAATGTACCCAATAATTGTCTTCCGCCGATTACTCCGGTGAAACATGATTATGGTACAATCTTTGATTCAAAGATTAGATTACTTTCAATAATTGGCGACCAACAAGCTGCATTGATAGGTCAAAATGGACTCAAGAAAGATTCAATTGGAACAAACTTTGGCACTTCAGCAAGTATACAATACAATGCTGGACCAAAACCAATGAATGTAAAAGGTCTTATATCAAGCGTATTATATTCTGATAATAAGAGTAAGATGTTCATGGTAGAGGGAACGATCAATGCGTGTAATGCGCTTTTCTATCATTTAGAAAGTGTCTTATCTATACCCCATGAAAGAATGCGTTGGGATGAGCGTATCAAAAATACCATGACAAAAGGTATATTCGTTCCAGGATTTAATGGCATTTCAGCACCATACTGGAAAACAGGATTTGATGATATATATGTAGATCTTGATTCAAATCCTAATCAAATAATTAGAGCTGGTATGGAATCAATTGGATATTTAATGAATGATATCTTGAATTGTCTTCAATCTGCTGGAATGAAGATACCAAAAACATTAACAGCGTCTGGAGGAGCAGCAAGGCCGGTGCTTTTACAATTTATATCAAGTTTAACAAAAATAAAAATTGGGTATTACGATGTTAAAGATAGAACGGCAATTGGAGTATATAAGATATTGAGTGGGCAATATTCAAATAAATTTGATAAGGTTGAAAATTTGAAAAGTTTTATGCCAAAACACCTACCTCATGAACTGAATAAAAAAATCAAGTGGGATAAGACCCTTATCGATGCAAAAATAAAAAATGATTATTCAGATATATAAAGTTTCCTATTTTGAAGTTCTGTCATGTTCTTGACTTCCTTAATCTCTTTTACAGCGCCTTTTATCTCACTATTGAGATTTTTTAATATTTTATCGTTTACAGCCATTGAGTTACTAAGTTGTATAAAATCCTCATTGGCTACAATAACCTGTTTCTTAGCTGTTTTTGAATCATCGATCAAAACATCTAATTGATTTTCAATTTGATTGATTTTTGTTTTAAGAGAATCAGATTGTTCATCACTGTTTACAATTCTTTTATTGATCATTAACAATCCTAGTAATACCAATAGGATATTAAAGGCCAATAGGAGGGTTGTTGTTGAGATGTTTTCGTTTTTCATGGTTTTGGTATTTTTATTCCTGATTTAACTTATTAAGACAATAAATAGAGATTGAAATGTCGTATAAAAATAATTAGTACATACTCATAATACCAAGCATTATTAAAATGAAATAGGGTACTAGGTCTGCAGCGCCTAAATAATCCTTTGCAATCCGCTGACCTGCAAATAGTATGATAAGGGTTATGCCAATCACAACAAAACCATAAAAGATCCAAATAGTGCTTCTCATTGCAAAGGCATAATAAACCCCATATGCAAGCATAAAGCTACCAGTTAACTCTAAAATTGTCAGTACTGAGAGCATCAAGGGTATTATCTTAATTAATAATGAATTGGAAAAATGAACTTTTAAAAATTCTAGATTCCCATTTCGGTCTATGATTTTATCTAAACCAGATTGAATAAAGGCAATAAAAATAAATATAGCTATGAGAATTTGACATAATTCCATTGGACCTTTAAATGGTACACCCAATAATTCTATTCTATCACCATATTGATCTAGCACTGATTGAGCAAACAATATTGATGAAATAAATGGAAATAAAAAAATAAAGAATATGTACTTTTTCATATTAATCTTCTCCTCTGAGCAATCTTTGGATTTTTGTTTTTATTAAATCACGTATTTCTTCAACAGACAAGTCTTGATATTCATCTTTTTTAATAGGTTTTCCAAACCTAGTGGTTATAATGCCTGGTTTTATTCTCCAATCATTTTTTCTTTTGGCTTTATATGCTCCAAGTAAAGCAATTGGTACAATGGTAATCCCCGTATTTTTTGCTATATGGAAGGGACCTTTTTTAAAAACACCAATCTCCCCATTGAGCGTTCTGGTTCCTTCTGGGGCAATTATAAAAGAAATGCCATTATTAATTGCTTGTTCCACTAGATGGAGGCTTTGTATTGCAGATTTTAAATGTTTTCGAATAATGGGAATGGCACCATATCGATTTAATAATTGACCCCAAACTGGGTATTTAAAGATTTCTTTGGCACCAATAGCTGTTATATAATGAGGTATGAAAGCTCCAACCATAAATTGGTCAAACATTGAGACATGGTTGAATAGATAAAGATAGGGTTGGTCTTTAATTGGGGGAGGTTTGTTCTCTTTTAATAGTATTTGTCCTGCCAATAAACAATACAACCAGGAAGTTGGTCGAATGATAAAATGAAAATGTTTCCGTGGTACAATAAAGACAAGGATATAAATCAAAAATAATGAAGGTATAAAAAATAAAAACCAAATTGGCCAAATAATTATTGAGGCTATAGTTTTATAAATCCCAACTATTTTCATTCAGGAAATTAAAGATTTTATGGTTCGCTTTAGGGAAAGAATATTTGTCTATTTCATTATTTGAAATCCATTTCGATGGGTCTTTTGGAATGATCTTTGATTCAAATTCAATACAGTAATAGCAATGCATTGTAATTGAAAAATGACTATATGAATGATTAACAGAAATAATCTTTTTTTTGATTTTTGGCGTAAAGTTAACCTCTTCTTTTAGCTCTCTTTTAAGAGCCTCTTTTAGGGATTCATTTTTTTTTACCTTTCCACCAGGGAATTCCCATAGACCACCCAACATTGATTCTATATTTCTTTTTTGGATATAAAATTTATTCTTTCGCCAAATTATTGCAATAACAACATTATAATGAGGAATTGATTTTTTTTTAACTTTTTTTGGATATTGATCTGGATATGTACTGTGAAAGGCTTTACAATTAAAAGATATGGGACATGTCCTACATGTAGGATTTCTGGGTGAACAAATTAAAGCGCCTAGTTCCATGAGGCTTTGATTAAAATCCCCAGGATTTGATGGTGGAATCAATGATAGAACATAATTTTTAATTTTTAATTTATTAAATATGGTCAGATTTTTAATCCCATATAGTCTTGATATTACCCGTGTTACGTTCCCATCAATTGCAGAAATTCCTTTGCCAAAAGCAATAGATAGTACAGCACCTGCTGTATAATCTCCTACTCCAGGCAAAGATTTGAGGGTGTCATAATCAGATGGAATAACTCCATTATGATTTTCTACAATAATTTTACATGCCTTATGAAAATTATCACATCTTCTGTAATAACCTAACCCTTCCCATGACTTTAGTAAAATATCTGATTTTGATTTTGCGACAGATTGAAGAGTTGGAAATTTGTTAATCCATTTTTCATAAAAGGGAATGACGGTACTGACCTGTGTTTGCTGAAGCATGATCTCTGAAATCCAAATCTTATATGGGTCCTTAGTGCACCTGAAAGGTAGTTGTCTTTTATTTTGGCTATACCAGTTTAGAATTTTTTTGGTTATTCGATTCGTTTGCATAATACAAACTATTTTTTCCTTATGGAGAGTCTTAGTAAAATCCAATTAAGGTTAGAGACATTGTCTATTATTTTTTGTCTGTCAAGTGGGTCAATCTGTACTGCCACTTCTTCACCAATTGCATCTATTTGTTTTTCTAGATCAATCTGTATATCTATGCCTTTTTCAGTTAAAAATACTTGGGTAACTCTTTTGTCGATTTTTGAGGTAACTCTATTTACCCATCCTATTTTTTCCATTCCAATGATCAAGCGAGTTGCTGTACTATTATCAATACCAAGCCTGATTGAAAGTGGGGACATTTCTATTCCATCTATGGGAATAACAGAAAGAGCCGTAATTTTTTGAAAGGATACGTTATCGAGCATAATATTTTTTTTAAAAACACCATGCAGGTTTATTAGAAGTGAGTTTAATAATTCACCATATCGCATAGTTGTATATTACAAATATTTGTTATAGATAAACTAATTCATTGGTAAACTTTTTAATACGCCAACATGATCAATTAAATATTTTTCTGCTTTTTCAAGCCTATCATCGTTCCCAAGGTGACCAATTATACTCCAGTGGTCCATTTCATCGATTTTTTTCCAATACCATTGACCGGGTATAAGGATATCATTTTTTTCATATTCCATTACGGGGTCAGCGCCATTCATGCCGGTGGTGGGACCATACATTGAAACCGTATTAACGACTCCATCGTTTTCAAACCAGAGCGAATCTGTTTTTGTACCATCAGACCAATAACCGGACCTCGAACCTAATAATTTTGATCTTGTCTTTATCAAGATAGACGTCCCTTCGACCGGGTCATGGTTTAACCCTGCCTTCCTTTTTTGTGTAGTTGATGTTGCTATTGAAAAGTAATAAATATCAGGTGAGACCTGTAAATAGCTATTTAACTCCCTTGCTCCATCTAAACTTAAATCCCAAGCACTAATGTTTTTAGTGCCCCATGCACTATGATTTCTCATTCTCTTCAAATAATTTGACCAAGGCTCATCATCATTTCTTGTAAAACCCCACTGTTCCAAGTCAAAATCATAAAATTGAGTACCTATAACTCCCGCAAATCCAATAAAATATTGAATGAAGGGGATTGTCTTGGTCACAACCTCAGTTAAGGTCGTACCATCATGTGGTGTTGAAATTGTAGTAATGCTCTTGATTAAATTATTCTGACTCTGACCAAGTAAAATAGAGCCTTCCTTTTTAAGCATCTCTTCATCTGTGAATATCTCTTGTGTTAATAGATACTGTAGCATTCTCGCTGTCTGCCCTCCCATGCTATGGCCTATGATATGAACTGGATTATCTTTATCCCAATCAGGATATAGCCCATCATAAATTTTTCCAGAAGGGTGTTGGTTTATTTTATATTTATTTGAGTGGGCCTCACCATAATCTACCTGCCCACCCTTCAATTGATAGTATGCTTCTACAGCTCTCTCCCAATTAGATGATATGGGTCCAACCGATAGTTCAAAGACAATATTACCATTGTTCTCAAGTGTTTTAATTAGGTCCTCTTTGCCACCCCAATAATTATAATCACCCATTTCACTCTCACCCCATCCCATAAACCCATGAATCAATACTATAGGATAATTATTCTGGGCATTTAATAATGCTAGTAAAATAAGGCCAATAAAAAAGATTCGATTTTTCATATGTTGGTCACAATGTCAATACCGTGAATTAACGCACCCGTTCCATACATAAAAACTCCATAATGTATTATGGCATTTTTTATATCATATCCAAATCCTAAACCGGTGGCACCAGCGATTGAACTAAAAAGGTCCTTTTCGATATTTTGATTAAATTTTCTAGTTGATGAACCGATTCGAAATTGGAAATTTTTATTTATATCAAATTCACCACCTAAAAATACAATCAAAGGAGAACTCTCTTTAGGTATTAAGTCCATGTAAATTTTCAACGGTAGATATTTTAATTCTTTAGATCCGCTAATGACAAGCTTGGGAATAAGGTCAATTTTGTATCGACTATTATTTTTTCCAAAATCATGAATCGAAACACCTAATAATGCCTTTTGTGGTTTTAGCTTAAGATAAATACCAGTATTGAGTGTAAAAATATTTAAATCGTGATTATCATAATTTGAAAAATAAATATTTGATTGGATACCTATTTTTAAGGGGAATTTTGAGAAACCCTTTGAATAGGAGGCGCTTATTTTTGTATCACTTGAACTATACGACCTAGTTAATTCGGCATCTTCATCATATCCTTCAAAAGTTCCGTAGGATATATGATTGATTGAAAAGCTTCCAAAACCATTATTAAGCATGGGTATGGTTATTCCAATATTTTGACTTGCTATGGATGCTGGATATTTAATAATTGATGCAGAAAATCTTTTTCCTTCATATACGGCAGGATTAATGTTAAAAGACGATACAGATGATCTTAAATAACCTGCGCCTCCCATACTCAAATATATAGATGATGAGAATAATTGCGTTCCAGGAAAATTGGTTCCTGAAAACAACAATGATGAATAAATCGATAAGTTTAATACAATTTGTAAATGTTTATGCAATCTGGTCATTTAGATATATCAAATTAAACTAAGTGGGTCAAAATGAATCTTTATTCGAGCTTTTCCAATTTGATGTTTTTGAGAAATGTGATTAAAGTTACGATTAATAAATGAATGAAGTTTTTTACCATTTGGATCCAATGTCTTGACTGATTTGAAAATAATTTGAAAGCGATAATTATTTCTTAGTTTCTCTATATAACATGGGACTGGACCCAAGATGCTAAGCCCAGTATAATCTCCATTAATTGCCTGTGCAATATTAATTGCCAGTAATGATGTGTTTTCTTGATTTGAACCAGTAATCTCTATTTTTGCTAACCAACTGTATGGTGGATAATCTAATTCTTCACGTTCTTTTAAGGCTATTTCATAATATTTTTTCATATCCAACATTGAAGCACTTTTTATAACAGGATTTTCAGAAGAATATGTTTGAATTACAACCTCGCCTTGCTTGTTTCTCCTTCCTGAGCGACCAGATGCTTGATAGATCAATTGAAAAATTCTTTCACCTGATCTAAAGTCTGGTAAATAAAGGCCTTGGTCAGCGTTGATAATCCCAACTAATGTCGCATTGGGGAAATCTAGGCCTTTCGCAATCATCTGGGTACCCAATAGGATATCAATCTCGCCATTATTGAAAGCCTTTAAAATATTGGTGATATTCCTACCAGATAGGGATGTATCCATATCCAACCTTTGTATTGATGCCTTTGGAAAGGTATCCCGAAGCAAAATCTCTACTTTTTGTGTTCCAGTTCCAGAATAATGCAGGTTTTTACTATTACAATCAGAACAATTTTGATCAAGTTTTACTTTGGAATGACCACAAAAGTGGCATAAAAGATTATCCGTTTTAATATGGTAACTAATTGAAACATTGCAATATGGACATATAATTATTTGACCACAATCTCCACACCTTATAACTGGGGAAAACCCTCGACGATTTTGTAAAATTATAATTTGTTCTTTATTATTTAAACGCTCTTCTATCTTGTCCTGCAATAAACCTGAAATTATCTGACCAAATTTTCCTGTATCATTTTGCTCTTCCAACATATCCACCAGATGCACAACAGGATATTTTGCATCTCCATAACGATTTGGAAGATATAGATAATTTAATTTCTCATTTAGGTAGTTGTAATAGCTTTCCAAACTAGGAGTGGCGCTAGCTAGCACAATAACGGCATTGTTAAATTTTGCACGCATCAAGGCAACGTCTCTAGCATGATACCTAGGCATAGGTGAATCTTGACGAAAAGATGCTTCTTGCTCTTCATCTATCACAACCAATCCCAATTTCTTTAATGGGGAAAACACGGCGCTACGCGCCCCAATAATGACCTTATAAGAGCCTTTACATATTTCTTTCCATGTCCAGGATCTTTGTCGTTGTGTTAGTTTTGAATGCCACAAAGCAATTGTATCACCAAAAACCGATTTGAACCTGCCGGAGATTTGTGGGGTCAGTGAAATTTCAGGCAATAGGATTATTGCAGTACGACCTTGTTTTAGACAGTACCTTACTGCCTCAATATAAATCTCAGTTTTACCACTGCCAGTAACTCCATGTAATAGAAATGGCATATAAACTTCATTTTCTAATGATTGTTTTAAACTTTTGGAGACCCTCTCTTGATCTTGATTAAATATTATTTTTTTGTCAACTGGATCAAATGAAAAGGCACTAGAACTTGGTATAGATTCTTTTTCAAATAGTCGAACTAATTTTTTCCCACTCAGTATCTTACAAATCTGTGAGGGGTTTGATGAATATTCCGTCAATGATGAGACCTTTAGGGGAGACTTTGATAATTGAATTTTATTTAAAATCTCGTATTGCTTCGGTGCTCGTTTTTTCAATAACTCTATATTTGTTTTTTTTTCAGATAATATCGATTCAACAAACAAAATTTTTAAAGGTTTGTAACGCGTTGATAGATTATTGGGTAGCACAGTTTTTGCTACCTGGCCCAAGGGGGTCATATAATAATTAGAGATCCAGCTGATTAATTTCCATAATTCAGGAGTAACTACTTGAAAATCATCTATTATATCTTCAATAGATTTAGTCTCACCCTTGTATGGGGGGGTTTCAAGGATATTAACAATAATCCCTATCAATTTACGTTTTCCAAGGGGGGCCTTTACCCTAGAGCCTATATGGATCTTTTTACTTAAATCACGGGGAATTGCATATGTGAATGTTTTAAAATTTGATATAGGGAATGCAACTTCAGCAAACATAATAAGGGAGTTTGTTTATCAGAAAATTATAGTTCAATAGACCCCCTATATCAATACAAAAACATAATTTGTAAATCTTATAAAAAGATTTATGATTTTATAACATATATTTTTACATCACCATTAAGATTAGACGCAACTCTTACGGGGACATGGTATATACCCAAGGCTTTTATCGGTTCATCGAGTAGTATCGCATGGCGATCAACTTCAATACCCTGATCCTCCAATGATTTGTGAATGTCTATGGCAGTAACCGATCCAAACATCTTATCTTCTTCGCCAACCTTTGCTTCAATTGTTATTTCAGTTTTAGATAATGTTTTTACTAGTGAATCATATGTGGCTTTTTCTCTTTCCCGTCTAGTATGTGCTGTTTTCTTTCGTTCTTTCGCAATTGCTAAATTACGTTTTGATGCACGGAGTGCTACACCTTCTGGTATAAGTTTATTTCTAGCGAAACCAGGTTTTACATTGACCACATCTCCGGCATCCCCCAGTCCATCATAATCTTTTAATAATATAATATCCATAATCTTCCTATTTGTCTATTCCTCTTTCTACATATGGCAACAAGGCGATTGACCTTGACCTTTTTATTGCACGTACTAATTTTCTATGCATCTTTGCACTGGTACCCGTTACCCGTCGTGGCATGATCTTACCCTGGTCATTTACAAAACGGCGAAGTAGTTTTACATCCTTATAATCAATCTTATTGATTCCATTTTCCTTAAAATAACAAAATTTATTTCTATTTTGAAATGCCATTATTCTACCTCCTTTGGTTCAAGGTTTTCATCTTCACTAGGACTCTTGTCTTGATCTATAGATTCTTCCACCTCATGCTCGGGCTCAGATTTGGTAGCAACAGTCTCATTGACAATTGGTTTATCCTCTGTTTCAGACTCAATTGATTCTTTTTCCTCATTTTCTAGATCTGGTTTTTTTTCTTCTAAATAAGTTTCTGGTTTTTCATCTAGCAACACTGTCATATGCCTAAGTACAGAATTATTAAGTTTCATCCATGTATCAAAGTCAATCATTTCCCCTTGATCTCCACCCTCAAACTGTATAATAACATATGAACCATACTTCTGCCTTTCTATAGGGTATGCAAGACGTTTCTTACCCCACACTCGATGATTAATGATCTTGGACTTTGTTTTTTCTAGCTCTTTTCCAATTTCATTCATAGTCTTTTCCAAAGTTCTGTTCTCCAGATTAGGATCTATAATATAAAGCGTTTCGTAAAATGACATAATATCTCCTTCTTATTTACGACATATCTTTTAATAAAGGTGCAATAACCAATGAAACTACAGACATAAGTTTTATCAATATGTTTAGCGATGGGCCCGATGTATCTTTAAAAGGGTCCCCAACTGTATCGCCAACAACGGCTGCCTTATGTGCCTCTGAGCCTTTGTTTAAAGACTCTTCTCCAATTGATATCCCTTCTTCTATCATCTTTTTTGCATTGTCCCATGCACCACCTGAATTGGATTGGAAGATAGCCATTAAAACACCAGACACAGTGACGCCTGCCAATAAACCACCAAGAGTTTCTGGACCAAATACAAATCCAACTAAGACGGGTGAGACTACTGCTAGAAGGCCAGGAATCACCATT
This sequence comes from uncultured Fidelibacterota bacterium, assembly GCA_937893835.1. Classification (GTDB taxonomy): domain Bacteria; phylum Fidelibacterota; class Marinisomatia; order Marinisomatales; family UBA1611; genus NZWG01. The sequence continues at coordinate 32,730 of CALCSS010000050.1, read as the reverse complement.
TCTTTTATTGCAGATTGTGTAGAGATTTCAACACAGCGTCCATGTTCAGCTTTGCTCAATGCATCCTCATACAAACTTCTATCACTATCACTCCAGTCACTTTGATCCTTCGAGTTCATAAGCTTAAGAGCCTGTTTTAATTCAGGTATATCACGAAACTGTCTACGTACTTCTTCAATCATTGACATCGCTGCTCGCCCAACTGCGCCCATTGCCATAGATGAGAATAAAAATGGCAACATACCACCTACAAAAAGACCAGCCATTACCCATGGATCAGCAATATCAATTGATTTAATTCCACTTTGTACCATAAAGGCGGCAAATAATGCCAGTGCTGTTAAAGCAGCTGAACCAATTGCGAAACCCTTACCAATGGCTGCTGTTGTGTTACCTACAGCATCCAGTTTATCTGTTCTCTCTCGAACTTCCTTTGGTAATTCTGCCATTTCAGCTATACCACCAGCATTATCAGAGATTGGGCCATAGGCATCAACAGCCAATTGTATTCCTGTATTGGCCAACATCCCCAGTGCTGCCATCGCAATACCATATAAACCCGCAAAATGAAATGCTCCAACAATACTTGTTGCGATAATCAATATGGGAACCGCTGTAGATTGCATTCCAACACCAAGACCTGCAATTATATTTGTGGCGGGACCAGTGATGGATTGTTGAACAATTGAATTTACTGGTGCGGTTCCAGTTCCAGTATAGTGCTCGGTAATCAAACCTATTCCAAGGCCTGCCATGAGTCCAATTATTGTAGCATAAAAAACACCCAGGCTGCTAAAGATCTCGCCACCTTGGTTAAATGTGACTGGAAGAAATTCTTGAATAAGAAAATAAATTACCACCACCATAATGGCCGCACTGCCAAACTCGCCACGATTGAGAGCCTTTTGAGGATCACCGCCTTCCTTGACCACAACCATAAACGTTCCAATAATGGACACCACAATGCCAGATGCAGCAATGACAAGAGGTAGCAAAACGAAATTCAAATCAAATCCGCCTGCGACAAGAATGCTCGCACCAAGTACCATAGAACCTATAATTGAGCCAACATAAGATTCGAAAAGATCAGCGCCCATACCAGCAACATCACCGACATTATCACCGACATTATCAGCTATTGTAGCCGGATTTAATGGGTGATCTTCAGGTATGCCCGCTTCAACCTTTCCAACTAGGTCCGCTCCAACATCAGCTGCCTTGGTATATATCCCACCACCAACACGTGCAAATAAGGCGATAGAGGATGCCCCCAGAGAAAAACCTGATAAAATATTCAGTACGGTACCTATGTTAGTAGAATCAGCGCCATACATATTTGTATAGAGAAGAAAAAGGCCACCTAGCCCCAAGACCCCTAATCCTACAACACTTAATCCCATTACAGATCCACCACTAAAGGCAACATTAAGAGCGGTCTCTAAATTATCTCGTGCTGCATTAGTGGTACGATTATTTGATTTGGTTGCAACCTTCATTCCAAGAAATCCAGCTAAACCCGATGCTATCGCACCAATAAGGAATGATAGTGCAATAAACGCACTTGATTCGGTGCTGTTCATATTCGCCACCCCCAAAAGAATAGCAACGGCAATTACAAATACAGTAAGAACGCGGTATTCAGCCCTTAGAAATGCCATGGCACCATCTGCAATACTAGCACCAATTACTTTCATTTTTTCTGTTCCTTGGTCCTGGCTCTCAATCCAACTAGTCTTCCAATAAGAAAAGACAAGTGCTAGAAATCCAGCAACCAATACAAACATAATATTGTTATCCATTAATCAATATTCTCCTTGTTTACGAATTAAATTCATTCATAGTGCGATTTAAACCATTTATTATCAAATATTGCATGGCGTCTGCACAACGTTGTACCATTAAATCTACTTCTCCAATGCTATCTTTATTAAAAGGCTTGAGAACATATTCCTCAGATGGACGTGTGTTTTCAGAAGATTCAGCTATACCCAATCTTATTCTAGAAAATTCATCGGTCTGGATCTGGTAAATAATATTTTCCAAACCTCGATGGCAACCATCTCCTCCTTTGGGACGAATGCGCATAGCGCCCAATGGAAGATCAACATCATCCAAGACAACAACTATTTCGGATGGGAGCATATCCCATCGACTCATCATATCCTTCACGGCAATTCCACTTTTATTCATGCCTGTGGTTGGCTTGACCAATAATATCTGGTTGTGTTTGATTTGGGAAAAGACATAGTCACCTTTGCCTGGATTAAAAACAATTTTATTTCTAATGGCAAACTGGTCAAGTGCCCAGAATCCAGCATTATGTTTGGTATTGGCATATTCATCTCCAATATTTCCCAAGCCTACAAAGGCTATCATGATTCTCCGGACTGTTCATCTGAATCTTCACTTGGTGACTCTTCAGATATTTCTTCAGTTGAATCTTCACCCTCGAGCTCTTCACCCTCGAGCTCTTCCTCAACAACTTCCTCTTCAACCGCAGGGGGAGTAATTGACACAATATTCATACTTGAATCAGTGACAATATCAACATCATCCAAATCAATTTCTAGATCAGCAACACTCAGCGCCGCATTCAATTCCAAGTCTTCTATATTTAATTCAATTTTCTCAGGTACATCTGTAGGATAACAACTTATCTCTATTTGATTTAATGATTGAGATAAAACGCCTCCCTCTTTGACGCCAGCAGCCTCACCAATAAGTTCAAGGGGTATTGCTATGGTCATCTTTTCGGATCTTCTAACACGCATCAAGTCGATATGAATAATTTCATCTGTGACGGGGTGGTATTGAAGTTGTTTGATCATAGTATACTGGGTCTCGCCCTCTTGATCAATTTCAAAGATTCGTTGTCCAGATTGCATTGCATGGAACAAAATGGATTTTTCAATTGATATATTTACATTTTCTTCACCGGAATAATAAAGCACGCCAGGAACCAAACCCTCTCTGCGTATGTCTCTTGCTCCCTTTGATCGAAGCTTTGTGCGATTTGATACCTCCAATTTGTAATAGGATGATGCCATTGTTTCTTCTCCTTTCTAAAATTCAAATAAAGCACTAACAGATTCCCCATTATGCACTCTGTTTACTGCTTCACCAAATATATTTGCAACAGATATAATTTGTATTTTATCAATTTTCTTATCTTTAGTAATTGATATTGTATCTGTAATAATAATTTTCTTAATCATTGAATCGTTAAGTCGCTCAATTGCAGGACCGGATAATACACCATGGGTAGCAACTGCCGTTACAGATCTCGCACCCTCATCCATTGCTGCTTTTGCCGCATTCACTGTTGTCCCAGCCGTATCGATCATATCATCAATGATCAAAACATCCATATTCTTCAAATCACCTATCAAGTGATTTATTTCAGCTTGATTAGGAGCAAATCGCCTTTTATCGATCAAGGCAAAGTGCATTCCCAAAGTCTTTGCATAACTCTGGCTCATTTTCACAGAACCAATATCTGGGGCGAGAACAACTGAATGTTTTGGGTCAAGTTTCTCATCCATTATTGCAGTATACAAAACCGATCTACTGTAAAGATTGTCAAATGGAATATTCGCAAATCCCTGTATCTGTGTAGAGTGAAGATCCAGGGTGATAATCCTATCTGTACCCAATGCTGTTAAAATATCAACCATCACCCTAGAAGAAATTGGAACCCTAGGTTGGTCTTTCCTATCTTGCCGGCCATAACCAAAATAAGGTATGACAACTGTTACTGTATCTGCAGACGCACGCACAGCAGCATCAACCATAAGCGAAAGTTCCATTATGTTTTCTGAAGGACTATTTGTTGATTGTATAATAAACACATCACACCCTCTAATGTTTTCTTCATACTTGACCCAAATCTCACCATCAGAAAAGGTTCGAATAGAAATAGAACCTAAATCTTGGTTAAGAGTAGAGGCGATTTTTTCTGCAAGCGCAGGATTACTGCGACCACTGAATATCTTTAATTTGTTTTTATTCACTTTTAATATGTTTTTATTTGCTGGGGCGCAGGGATTCGAACCCCAACTGCCTGGACCAAAACCAGGTGTACTGCCATTATACTACGCCCCAAAAATCTTTGCTGTTATTTCATGTTCGCGATTGGCTTTGCAATAAAAGTAGTAAGGTGTGAGGGGAATATTAACTCTGCAGATCTTGCGTCTGCTTCATCGTCAAAAATTCCATACACAGTCGAGCCTGAACCCGACAGACTGACAAACTTGGGACCAAATGTCCTAAGTTGTTCTTTTATTTTTGCAATCTCTGGATATGCTGGAACAACAATTGATTCAAAATCATTCTCAAAAAGCTTGAAAGGGACCCTGTCCCTCTTTAACAACTTGGCAAAGTTAATCTCTTCTTTTGGCCCCTCCAAAATTTTTTTATAACTATTATAGGCCCATGATGTATCAATCTTAAAATCCGGGACAACAAGTAAATATGTGCCATTTATATATCCTGGGAGACATGTTAGATCTCCACCAATGCCCGATGCACTCTGCAGACCTCCTTTTAAAAAGAATGGCACGTCCGCGCCAAGGTCCATTGAAATGGAGATCAATTCATCATATGTTGGCTCAATCGCATATAACCGACAAAGACCTTTGATGATTGTCGCTGCATTAGAGGAGCCCCCACCCAAGCCGCCGCCTGTGGGTATTTTCTTATCTAATTTTATTGACACTCCACCAATATCGTAGTTTTCAGATAATTTTTTCCAAGCACTCACACATAAATTAGAGTTGTCATTTTTTAACCAATCAACATTTGAAGAAAATTCACATCCGTGATTATTTTTTTGTAATTCTATTGTATCACAAAGATCCAATTCTTGGAATATGGTATTTATATTATGAAATCCATCTTCCCTTTGACTTAATACCTGAAGACCAAAATTTATTTTCGCGTACGATTTGATGCAGTACGGTTTCATTAGGTTATTCTTATTAATGAAACTATGGACATAGATGCCCAGCCTAGTCCTTCACCAATGATTCCAAGTCCATCAGTTGTGGTGGCTTTAATATTGATATTCGTTTCATCCAATGACATTATTTTGGATAAAACTTTTTTTATTTCAGGAATATGTTTTTCTATTTTTGGAGCTTGTAGAATTATTGTGGTATCAACGTTATTTATTTTATAGCCCTTTTCCGTGATTCTAGCTATGGCATCAATCAAGAAAAGTCTACTTTGAGCTCCCTTCCAAGTATTGTCATGACTCGGGAAATATTTCCCAATATCTCCTAAACCTGCAGCACCAAGCAAAGCGTCAACAATTGCATGGGATAGTGCATCTCCATCAGAATGCCCCACCGAACCCACATCTGATGATATTTGAACTCCACCAATAATAAGTCTTTCACCCACTTTTAACTGATGGGCATCGTATCCTATACCTATTCTTATCATCTTAACTGCATCTCAGCCCTATTCCAATCCTCAATAGTTGTAATCTTAAAGTTGTTTTCTAGACCTGGGACAATGGTGATAGCGTATCCCATGTCTTCCATTATGGATGATTCATCTGTAATGATATAATTATCTAAATTATGATTTTTATAAGCCTTTAATAACTTTGCTTTATTAAAAACCTGTGGGGTTTGGGCCATCCAAACAAATCCACGATCAATGGTTTTTTCTATAATATGGTCCTTCGAATATTTTATAGTATCAACAGGCCTCACTGCGATAACCGCCCCATCCGAACAGGAACATGCAGATATACAACTTTCTATAAGTTCTTTTGTAACAAATGGGCGTACAGCATCATGTATGACAACCAAATCAGTATTGGCACTTGATGCTTGGATGCCATTTTTAACAGAGTCTTGTCTATTTATTCCTCCAATTGCGATTTTAACTGGTTTATCAGATATTTTTTTGATCTCTTGTTTAATGATGTCTTGATTTCCTTCAGGGACCACTAGAATAATCTCATCAAATATTTTTACACTCAAAAACACCTTTAAGGAATATTGATAAAGGGGTTGCCCTTCAAGAACTTTGAACTGCTTTATTTCACCAAATCTGTTGCCTGATCCTGCCGCCGTGATGATAGCCGATATAACCAAGAAAGACTAGACTATTATCATTGCATCGCCATAACTCAGAAAGCGATAATCATTCTTTTTTGCTTCTAAGTAGGCTTTTTTTATGAGTTTCCTTCCAGCAAAAGCACTTACCATCATTAGAAGTGTTGATTGAGGTGTATGAAAATTTGTTATCATTTTATCAACCATTTTATATTCGTAGGGTGGATAGATAAATTTATCTGTCCAACCTCTTTTTGGCGTGACTTGAAATCCTGAAATGGCGATTGTTTCCAGGGCTCTGACCGTTGATGTGCCAACGGCAATAATTTTTCGATGACGTTTACGCGCTTGGTTAATTGCCATGGAGGTTTGCGGTGAAACCTCAAAATATTCAGAATCCATTTGGTGCCGGTTTAAATCCTCTACTTGAACAGGTCTGAAGGTGCCTAAGCCTATGTGAAGAGTTACGGTTTCAATCTTGATTCCTTTGTCTTTGGCCTTTTTTATCAACCCATCTGTAAAATGCAATCCAGCTGTTGGTGCTGCAACTGCACCACGTTGGGATGCATATATAGTTTGATATCTTTTTTTATCATTTTTATCAGCATCTCTATTGATGTAAGGGGGCAGGGGTGGCCTCCCTATCCGGTCAATCATTTTATCAAAATTATCTCCATCATATTCAAATCGGACAACCCTGCCCCCTGATACTGTATTGTCAATGACATCGCACATGAGTTTTGACGTAAAAACCAATTTGTTTCCAATTCGAACTTTACGAGCAGGCTTGACCATAACTTCCCACAGGTCATTTGACAATTCTCTCAAGAGAAATACTTCTACCTTTGCATCTGTACGATCTTTAGTTGCAAAAAGGCGAGCTGGGAACACCTTTGTATTATTTAGTATAAGGAGGTCGTTTTTTCTCATATAATCTGTAATATTATAAAATTTTTTGTGTTCAATCTCACCCGTATCACGATGAACCACCATTAGTTTTGAATAGTCTCTTCTCGCTTCAGGGTGTTGTGCTATAAACGTCTTTGGTAGTTTATAATTGAAATCACCTAATTTGTATTTCTTTTTTTTATCTATCATTAAATAACCTTTGTTGATCTGTGATTTTTTGTTTTCCTAGTAAATCGTATGCCGCATCCTGTGCAAGTCTACCTCTTGAAGTTCTCATTATAAAACCTTCTTTAATTAAGAATGGCTCATAAACATCTTCTATTGTTGTAGAATCTTCCCCCACTGCGACCGCAAGAGATTTCAAGCCTACTGGTCCTCCTGAAAATTGCTCAATAATAATTGTTAAAATTTTCCTATCCATTTCATCTAGGCCTATTTCATCTATGCCTAATTTATTAAGTGATGCTCTAGCGACCTCAAGATCTATTTTACCTTTAGCCCTTACCTCAGCATAGTCTCTTGCACGTCTTAGTATACGATTTGCAATTCTCGGTGTCCCGCGACTACGACTTGCAAGTTCCATCGCACCTTCATCATTAATTTTAACTTCCAAGATTTCTGCAGACCGATTAATAATATGAAATAATTCTTCAGTTTCATAATAATCAACTCTGAGAACAACACCAAACCTATCACGCAATGGAGATGTGAGATTCCCTAATCGAGTTGTTGCACCAATGAGAGTAAAAGGGTCTATATTTAATTGAACACTACGAGCGCTTGGTCCTTTATCTATCATGATATCAATGGTAAAGTCCTCCATAGCTGAATATAGGTACTCCTCTACAACACTATTAAGACGATGAATCTCATCAATAAAAAAGACATCTCTATAGGCAAGATTTGTGATCATGCCAGCGAGATCACCCGCACGTTCAACAATAGGACCCGATGCATGCTTAATACTAGAATCAAGTTCCTTTGATACAATGGTCGCCAGTGTCGTTTTCCCCAATCCTGGTGGGCCAAAAAGGAGTACGTGGTCTAATGCTTCTCCACGTTTATTAGCAGCCTCAATATATAATTTGAGATTTTCTACAAGTTTCTTTTGACCAATAAATTCATCAAACCTTGAAGGACGTAATGATTTTTCAATAGCAATATCTTCATCAAGTGGGGTTGGGTCTGTTATATGAATTTCTGTCATTTATTTAAATGAATATAAATCAATTTAAATCCGACTCAAAAGATACGATTTGAAATAGCCGACGTAAAGATTTCAAAAGAATTTTATATTTTTCACATTCATTTGCATTTTAAGTTATTTGAATTGAAGACAATCTCTGTGATCTATTTTTTACAAATACTTTAATTCCCTTCAATAAACTCTCTGGATCTAATTGAGATTCAGCAACTATTTGTTCTATGCTTCCTCCAGTTCTCCATTGGTTATCATGGTCAGGAGACATTGAATATTTTTTAACTACTGAATTTGTGATCCAATTATGCATTAAACTGATTGCGCTATTTGTAATAATCATTGCATCAGCCCACTCATTAGGTGCAACAACAAGCTCACGATAGTCCCTGTCTTGTCTTTTAAATAGCTCCCAGCTTATAGCTGCTATTATTTTTATGTTTATACCATTCTCCTTTATGAGTGGGAGAATTTGAATTAAAGAATTTGTGGAACTTGTACCTCTAACAATTACAATTCCTTTTTTTTCTTTTTCTTGATCAAAATCCTGTATTATATATGCTCCCTTTGATGCATCTAGGTGGGGTGCAATATTCAATGCCTCACGATCTGGAATAATAATTGGAGGCCTTGTTAGATGAATAGCGATTATTGGAACCTCGGTTTCAAGGGCCGCAGAAAGACATGGTGCTACTTCATTGTGTTCCCAGGGATGCAGATTAATTATATGCCCCTCTGGAAAAAGTTGTGTTACACCGGGGGCAAAAATGCCAAAGTGCGTTCTGCTGTCTTCTGCTGTCTCAGGCCCCGAATGTCCAACCACCCAAATAAACTTCCCCACTTTCAAATTAGAGTCTTGGGCAATTTGACTAAATAATCTTAATGGACCATATTTAAGATAACTAAAAGAACCATATGTGCTAGTTGCTCCAAAAAAACCATGAAAGCTCTCATAGGCATTTTCAGAAAAATTAACAGTTGCAGCACCTGCCATCATCCCCGCATTTGTGAATTCTGTGATTCCTTGAGGGAATAGTGGGCTTCCTACATTGTGTATTTTATCATAAAGCCCTTTGTCCTTATTTGATCTGTAATCTTTAGCAAACCCGGAAATATTTGTTGAGTCTGCTAGGTCCGCACTCATAGCCAATACAAGGGGCCGACCATATTTATCTTCATACGATGTGTTTAAAAAACTTGCATATTTTGAAAACCCAACGCGATTGGGAATTGACTCTCCAGGTTTAGCAAAAATATCTTCTGGCAATGAATTAAGATCAAAAACGGACTTTTCATTGGTTTCAATAGTTGGATTGATCAAGCAACTTTTTATTTTATTTGGTACTGACTCTCCAAGCTCAACTAATCGATCTGCCAAATAATCCACATACTCTTGATTATCTGACATTACCTCGAATATGGTTTGGAACATTGCTTGAGCCTGCTCTAGTTGTCCATCCCAATTATCGGCGGCGGCTTCTCCAAATCCATCAAAATGAACATTGTATTTATCTGAAAAGTCTTTTTTTGTTTTCCAAAACAACTTTGAGTTTCTTTTGTGCGCTGCACCATGGCTTTTACTATCATAAATATGATATCCTCGTCCCTTTCTTGTTTTGCTATAGATTACTTTTGGTATGTTTGTTTTATGGTTGTCTACCAATAGCCGATAATAAGCATTTGTTATTTCGCTCCAGTCCTCACCATTTTGGACTCCCTCTACGTGCCATCCATGGGAACCAAACCAATCGTCTGGGTCGCCATACATGATTGAACTAAAAGGACGGTTATCTATGCCATAATCATTCCAATCCAAAAAATATACCAAATTATCAAGCCCAAGGCCCCAGGCAGAATTGATCGTTTCATGACTTGCGCCAGTTGTAAATCCTCCTTCTCCCTCGAATGCAAATACCTTAACATCGGGAACGCCAGAATATTTCAATGCAAGAGCAGCCCCCGCTGCAAATGGGGATCCATGTCCGCTAGGCCCTGTGTTGGCCTTAAAGAACAAGGTTTTCCCTTCCATTTCAGCATGACCTGGGAGCCCCCCACTTTGTCTGAGAGTGAGTAAGTCCTCCCATACTAGTTGAAACTTGGGTCCTTGAAAATTTTGATACTGACTTTCCCCTGTTTGTGCATATTTGATTCTGAGTGACTGATTTAATACAGCTAGGGTAGCATATACCACAGGATTACAATGCCCTGCTACCAAAACAAATCTATCGGCAAATCTTTTCCCCGTATCTCGAATATCCCATCTCATTGCTCCTGATAAAAGTGTTGATACCATAGCATGAACCTTGGACCGCGAACCGCCAGGGTGTCCGCTCTGTCTCAAATTGAGCATTATATCGATACACTGATCTACTAGGTCTTTTGTAATCTCCCAATATTTAAATTCATTTTTTAATATGCTAGGTGACTTCATGGAATTATTCCTTTTTTTTCAAAATCTGCTTTAAAAAAGAACCCGTAAAAGACTTTGTTGATGATGCAATATGTTCTGGTGTCCCAACTGTAACAATCTCTCCACCACCGTCTCCCCCCTCAGGCCCTAGATCAATTACCCAATCTACGGTTTTGATCACATCTAGATTGTGTTCAATCACTATTACTGTATTCTTTCGATCTACTAGGTGTTGTAACATTTTTAATAACATCCGTATATCTTCAAAATGCAATCCTGTTGTTGGTTCATCTAAAATATAAAGAGTCTTAGATGTAGATGTCTTTGAAAGTTCAGTTGAAAGCTTGACCCTTTGTGCCTCCCCTCCTGATAAGGTTGTCGCTTGTTGACCAAGGTGAATATAGCCAAGGCCGACATCGTTTAGGGTTTGCAGTTTCTTTTTTATACTAGGAATTGAACTAAAAAATTCTAAAGACTCTATTACTGGCATATCTAATATCTCTGATATCGATTTGCCCTTATACTTAACCTCAAGGGTCTCTCTATTGTACCTTTTCCCCTCACAAACCTCACATGTTACATATACGTCTGGAAGAAAGTTCATTTCAATTTTTATTATTCCATCACCTTGGCAGGATTCACATCTTCCTCCTTTTACATTGAATGAAAATCTCCCGGGTTTATAACCTCTAATTTTTGATTCTTCTAATTTTGCAAACAAATCACGAATATGTGTAAAAACTCCAGTATATGTTGCAGGATTGGACCTCGGGGTGCGACCAATTGGTTTTTGATCAATCTCAACAACCTTATCAACGTATCCTAAACCATCTATGGAATCATAATCTAATGGATATGAACGAGAACGATTCAATTCTTTGGATAAAATTGGAAATAGAGTCTCGTTGATTAGCGTACTTTTTCCACTCCCCGACACTCCGGTAATTGCAATGAAACGACCTAGGGGAATCTCTATGTCAATATTTTTTAGATTATTACCAGAGGCCCCTTTGAGAATTATTTTTTTATTTTGACCGTTTCTACGTTTCAATGGTATATCTATTGCTTTCTTTCCAGCAAGATATCTCCCGGTGATTGATTTATTAGATTTTAGAATTTCATCTGGTGTTCCGGCGAAGGTTATTTCTCCTCCATTCTTACCTGCGCCAGGGCCTATATCTATAACATAATCAGCGGATTCTATAGTTTCTTGGTCATGTTCAACAACTAAAATTGAATTCCCAATATCGCGAAGTGACTTCAGGGTATTAAGTAAACGATTGTTGTCTCTAGGGTGAAGGCCAATGGATGGCTCATCTAAAACATATAGAACCCCCATAAGTTGAGACCCAATTTGTGTGGCCAATCTGATTCTTTGGGCTTCTCCACCTGAAAGAGTTACAGCAGATCTATCCAGAGTAAGATAACCAAGTCCAACATTGTTTAAAAAACTTAACCTTTGTGAAATTTCTTTTAAGATTTGATCGGCGATTTCATTTTCTATTTTAGATAATTTGAGTGTATTAAAAAAATGACTGAGTTCAATTACAGACATTGATGAAATTTCACCAATATTCATTTGGTTAATCGTAATTGCAAGTGTTTGAACTTTTAGCCTTGATCCTTTGCAGTTTGAACATGGTCGCATACTCATAAACTGCTCTATCCATTCACGTATCCCGGGGGATTTTGTTTGTGTATAGCGCCGCATAAGATTATTGACAGCCCCTTCCCAGCCACCAGAATATGTTCCTGTCCATCGACTAGAAGAATATTCCATTTTAAATTTTTTATCACCTGTTCCATATAATAACATGTGGCGGATGGTAGATTCTAATTTGATCCATGGTGTTGTAAAATTAAAGTCATAGTGCTGGGCAAGACTTTTCAGAATGCTTCCATACCAGTTCCCTCGTGGTTGTTCACCCAAAGGAGCAAGAGCCCCTTGAATCAAACTCTTTGATTTATCAGGAACTACCATATTGGGATCTACTTCCATATGTGCTCCTAACCCATCGCATACCTCACATGCACCATATGGGGAATTGAATGAGAACATCCTAGGTACTATTTCTTCAATGGAAACCTCACAATCGGGACACGCAAATTCCTCAGAAAATACATGCTCTTTATTTGGCAGTTCATTGATGATGACCAAGCCCGACCCAACCTTAAGAGCAAGTTCTATTGATTCTGTTAACCGTTCTTTGATTTTATTGTTCAATATCAATCTATCAATAACAACCTCAATTGAATGTTTTTTATTTTTATTTAAATCTTGTTTTTGATCAATGGGGAAAATCTTTCCATTAATTCGCATTCTTAAAAACCCATCTTTACGAATTCGTTCTATAATATTTTTGTGTTGACCCTTTCGACCACGGACCACGGGAGCAAGAATATGTATCTTTGAACCAGATTTAAACTTTAAGATGGTATCTACAATTTGCTGCACTGTTTGTTTCTCGACCAATTCTCCACATTCCCAACAGTGCGGCTTTCCGATATGGGCATATAAAAGCCTGAAATAATCATGTATTTCCGTTACGGTCCCAACGGTTGACCTTGGATTTCGCGCAGTGGCCTTTTGTTCTATTGAAATTGCTGGAGATAAGCCCTCTATCGAGTCCATATCGGGTTTTTCCATAAGACCTAAAAATTGTCTGGCATATGAGGACAGTGATTCTACATATCTGCGTTGACCTTCGGCATAGATGGTATCAAATGCCAATGAAGATTTTCCAGAACCTGACAAACCTGTAATAACAACCAATTTATCTCTGGGAATATCGATGCTGATATTTTTTAGATTATGTTGCCGAGCACCTTTTATAATAATTTTATTTTTAGACTTCATTTATAATTGAATTTTGCTGAATTATTGAAAATAATAGGCATCATAGAATTTACATTCTATATAAATGCCACCCTAAAACGATTTGGGGTTTAAAATCATCAATTACAAAACTTGACACAATAGAACAGTGGTCTTATTTTGGAGTATGGGCTCACTGAAAAACCAAATCCTTATATCAATGCCACACATGAATGACCCTTTTTTCTCGAGATCGGTGGTTTATATATGTGAACACAATAATGATGGTGCAATGGGTATAATCATCAACAAACAATTTAATACTCCCGAACTAAATAAGGTTTTTGATAAATTATTTACAATGGATGATTCTTTTGATCTATTCATTAATGATGTTTTTTTTGGTGGCCCCGTTTTACTTGAAAAGGGAATCATCCTACATCATTCAGATTATATGTCACCTGAATCAATATCTATATCGAAATCAATATCTATCACCAGTAGGAATGATGTGTTGGAGGATTTAAAAAAGAATAAAAAAACTCCTTTCAAATTAATGCTCGGACATTCTGGTTGGTCTTCAGGACAACTAGAAAGAGAAATTGAAAATGGAGATTGGCTAATACAAACCACTACATCTGACTTTGTATTTAATGTCCCGCCAAAACAAATGTGGAAACATGCCGCTGAATCTCTAGGTGTAGACCTAGGTTCTACTTTTGGTATTTCAGGCCAAGCTTGAAATTATAATTGATACTAATTCTATTTTAAACGACGCTTTATTATTTTGAAAAAAATCATACCATCATTAGCAATTGTTTTTGCAGCATTGCTCTGGAGCCTAGATGGCCTTTTAAGACAAGAACTATACTTGATATCACCCTTTGTTATTGTTTCTCTTGAACACCTCATAGGTGCATTGTTTTTTTTACCATTTCTATTTAGGTCTTTTTCAAAAATTAAGGCGCTTGGACAAAGAGGGTGGATATCAATATTGTGGATTTCAATCTGTGGCGGTGTATTAGGGACATATTTTTACACAAAAGCATTGAGTTATGTGAATTACATCGATCTTTCAGTGGTCGTTCTAATTCAAAAACTACAACCATTGTTTGCTATTTCTCTTGCTGGGGTCATTCTTAAGGAAAAACTCTCAAAACGCTTCATTGTGCTGGCCTTTATCGCAATGTCTGGTGGCTATCTTGTGACATTTGGGAATCAATCCATTGTAGATTGGAATGACAAATCATTAATTGCCGCTTTATGTGCATTGTTGGCTTCTTTTTGTTGGGGTAGTTCTACTGTGCTAGGTAAACAAGCCTTAAAACAACTTCCATTTGAGGCTGTTGCGGGGTTGAGACTATTAATAACAGCTATAATATCGATATTTATAATCATTTTTTCATCAAATCTGGTAGAGCTAATTACCCTGGATGTGGAAAATTATAAGACCATTATAATCATTGTTTTTTCTACGGGTACAGTTGCCTTATCAGTGTATTATTACGGTCTGCAAAAATTACCTGCCTCCCACACAACAATATATGAGTTGGCTTGGCCTTTATCAGCGGTTTTCTTGGATTGGTCATTGAAGGGGAAAACACTTGGTTCAATTCAATTAATTGGCGCTGTCATTCTTCTAGCTTCAATGGCCATTCTCACAAAGGAAGGTTCTAGTGAATGACTTTACCATTAAAGACCATAATCATAATCTCAGATACAATCTGGCGCATGAATTTTTTTGGGGTTTTGGTGTCGCATTTCATACTCTCTATGCTGTGGTGCCACTTTTTCTAAGAGAACTTAGTGCTCCAGAATACATAGTAGTATCAACCGCTGGGGTTTTCTCTATTGCAATAGCTATCCCAACACTATTTAGTGCAGCATTGGGTAGAAATTTAAAAAATATAAAAAGATCAGTGATCATGGTGCATTGCATTATTTTAGCAGTGAGCTTTATGATGGGGTTTACCTTCACAATCATAGAACCCAATATAGTTGACAAGGCCTGGAAAACATATTTGACCTATTTTATTCTTTATGCTTTTTCAATTGGTATAATCGTTCCGATATGGACAGATTTTTTGAATCAAGGCACACTAAGATCACACAGGGGTCGATTCTTTGGCTTAGGCTTTGCATTTAATAGTCTAGGTAGCCTTGTTGGGGGAATCGCTCTTAGTTATTTATTATCATCTAGTATTGAATTTCCAAGAAACTTTGGAATTGGATTCTTTATTTTGTTCTTTTCTTTAATGATGGGAACGATTCTTTTCTTTCCATTTAGAATCAAAGAAAAGAAAAAAAGTGAAAAGCATCTATCTGTCGGTCAATTTATTTCAGATACCTTAGAAATTGTAAGGGAACATCAAAACTTTCAAAAATATCTTTTTTCTAGAATTTTTTATTCAGCCTGTCTACCCGGCATGGGGTTATATGCAGTTTACTGCCAGGATAAATTTAATTTTGCCTTGAGTGAGGCTGGTGTATTTACAGTGCTCACTGTCACTTGCGCTGCAATTTCTAGTTATTTTGCTGGAAAAATTGGAGACAGATATGGTCATATAAACAGTATGCTACTGGCATATGTTGGTCATTTAATTGCTGCGTTAATTGCAAAGTTTGCATGGGGTATGTATGGAGTGTATATGATATTCATAGCGATTGGCATAGGACAAGGAGCCTTTATGCCTTCAGCAATGAATCTTATTTATGATTTTTCATCAAAACGAGATACTAAGACATATATGGCGCTAATTGATTCAATATTGGCACCTTTTGTTTTATTTTATATGGTTTTGATTGGGTGGTTGGTCAAGCGTGGCAATTATGAACTATCTTTGAATATCCTGGTCGTCAGTTTGTTGATAGGTGTTCTGATAATGTTTTTTATAGTTGAAGACCCAAAAAATGAAAAAATGATATAAGTTATATTTTCTTCTTGATTTTACCTTACCTCGGGCCAAAAATTAGGCTTCGATTATGATTGATTTTATTTCTCCTCATAAATATAAATGTTTTTTAGTAATTATTTGCCTATCGCTAATGATGACCTCCTGCACCAAGGAAGATCCATCTAGGCATTTAAACCTTGGGAACTGGTATCTGCAAAGAGGCCTATTAGATGAGGCAATTATGGAATATCGTGAAGTGTCTAGACTTTATGGGGGCGAGCAAAGCACATTAAAAAGGGATGAGTTTCAAATCCTGGGTACAGCACATCTAAAATTGGCAATTGCATATACAAAAAAAGGTTGGTGGGAATATGCATTAAGTGAGGCAAAGCGCAGTTTTGATATTTCGCCAAATAAAGATTGTCATGAACTCATAGCCCTGATCGAAGAAAAACTAACTCAAGATTCTACTTCCTAAGTCTTTTAGGGGATTAAAATGCCCCTGACCTAGACTCTCCACCATCGCAGTATATAATTGAACAATTAATAAAGTCTGCCTCAGCTTTTAATAGCATAGAAATCGTACTAGCAACATCTTCTGGTGTTGTTGTTCTTCGCATTGGGTTTCTCTTTTTAGTGCTTTCAACCCAATCTTCCCAGTTTTCTGTGATTTTTGTAAGGGCCCGCGTTGGTGTTATACCTGCCTGTACTGCATTAGCAGTGATTCCAAATTCTCCAAGTTCCCAACCAATTTGTCGTATAATTGCCTCCATTGCCACCTTGGCTACGCTTACTGGGCCATATCCCTCCATTGCTAAATAATTACCCTCACTGGTCAGCCCTAACACCCTAGACCCAGAGGCAAGTAATTTTTCACCATAAAGTTTTTGTGTCCAGTATAATAGAGAATTGCCCATAACATGTACTGTCATATCCATTTGACGTTGAGTAACAGGTTTTTTACCAAAAAAATTAGTTGTCGTCCCAAAGGCAATTGAATGCAATAATAACTTTAATGGTGCACCTTTGGTTATCTCTTTTATCTTGGGTATATATTTATCCATTGACTCCTCTGAGGCAGCATTTGTATTAAAATAATGACAGTGTCCCTTTGTTATTTCATTGACCTCGGAAATTGTTTCTTCTGCAATTTTTTTTGCTTCTCCTCTATCAAAATGAAACGCAATTATTCCATAACCATCACGCGATAATCGTTTGGCTGTTGCAGCTCCATGGCCGGTTGACCCGCCCAGCAATAGTACCCATTTGGACATTCTTCTCTCCACTTTATTTTGTTAGAAATTTACCAGAATATTATTGAATATTGCTTATCAAATGTCATTTTAATATCAGGTAAACTGTTGTACTCTCCGCCTATAAAATTTCAAATATAATGTCACAGAAAAACAGTTACGAAAAAAATGATCTATTAAAAAGCGGAGAAGGGAATCTTATGGGACCCAATACCGGGAAATTACCACTATCACCAATGTTAATGGTTGACCGCATCATTGAGATCTATCAAGATGGTGGAAAATACGACAAGGGTAGAATCAAAGCTGAATTAGATATCGATGAAAGTCTTTGGTTCTTTCACTGTCACTTTAAAAATGACCCTGTAATGCCTGGATGCCTAGGTCTTGATGGACTGTGGCAACTTGTGGGGTTCTTTATGACATGGATCGGAGGGAAAGGACGCGGTAGAGCATTGGGCGTCGGTGATGTAAAATTCAAAGGACAAATAAGACCCTATCATACAAAAATTGTATATAACATAGATATAAAAAGACTTTTGGATAGGAATGGGCAATTAATGGTTTGGGCAGATGGAATCGTAAGCACAAATGAGGGTAGAACTATATATTTTGCAAAAAATCTACAGGTCGGGTTATTTAACAATCTGACCTATGACTTCGGTGGTGACCCCTCACTGGATTCATTTTAATTTAGTATTTAAAAGATATGGCTCTTCAGTGTGGAATCGTAGGACTGCCAAATGTAGGCAAATCCACTTTATTTAATGCCCTTACAGAATCTGGAATTCCCGCTGAGAACTATCCTTTTTGCACCATTGAACCACATATTGGTATTGTCACATTACCAGATAGTCGATTAAATGATCTAGGTAAAATATATAATCCTAAAAAAATAACTCCTGCGACAGTAGAGTTTATAGATATAGCTGGATTAGTAAGAGGTGCAAGTAAAGGAGAGGGGCTTGGAAATCAATTTTTAGGTCAAATCCGTCAGACATCTGCAATACTGCATATTGTTCGATGCTTTGAAGATAAAAACATCACGCACGTTGATGGGAGTGTAGACCCCGTAAGAGATGCGGAGACAATAGAAACAGAATTATTATTAGCAGATATTTCAACTCTTGAAAAAAGAAAACATAAGATTGAAAAGTTGGCTAGGTCTGGTGATAAAGATTCTAAAAGAACATTGGGTATTATAGAATATTTATTGGAACAATGCTCAAATGGTGTATTCTCAAGAAGAATAATAGTTGATAAAGAGGATAGACAATTCAAAGAATCTCTTCAGTTGCTAACTGAAAAACCAGTTCTATATATTGCCAATGTAGATGAAAAAGAGATTACAAAAGAATCAAACAGTGAACATGTTAATGCTCTAAAGCAATTTGCATCCAACCAAAACAATATGGTCATACGACTATGTGGTGCTCTCGAACAAGAAATAGCTTCTTTGGATGAAGAGGAAAAACCACTATTCTTGGAAGAGTATGGATTGATTGAGCCGGGTTTGAACAAGGTGATTCGTTCAAGCTTTGAGCTTTTAGATTTACAAAACTTTTTCACATGTGGTGAAAAAGAAGTTAGATCCTGGACCATTGCAAAGGGTACTACTGCACCTCAGGCTGCGGGCAATATTCATTCTGATTTTCAAAGGGGATTCATAAAGGCTGATATTTTCCATTATTCTCAAATCATAGAAAATGGATCAGAAAAGACACTGAAAGAACTTGGGTTGATCAAGCAGGAGGGAAGTGATTATATCGTAAAAGATGGAGACTGTATATTTTTTAAGTTCAATGTATAAAAAAAGGGCAACCAATTGCCCTTTTTTATTTTATTCTAATTTTTATTCATCATCTTCCCATTCATCTTCCCATTCATCTTCCCATTCATCTTCGTCATCTTCGTCATCTTCGTCTTCATCATAATAATAATCTGGTGGATAAGCAAAATAAGGGTTTTGGCTAATTCCATGAGGATCGTGGGATGGAGTCTGTAAAGTAACATCTTCTTTCTTATCGTCTTTATTCTCTTCTATTGGCGCGGTTGGCTCTTGTTTCACAACAATGACCTTCGGTTCGTCGGAGTTTGAGGTATGTGAGCTTGATTTGTTCAACGCACTCATAACAAGCTCTCTATCTTGTTCAGTGAGACCACTTGTATTGTTTTGTGGTTTGAGGCCAGATGCTTGCTGGTTACGAAAATTAAGACCAGTCAGAACAGCAAAAAATAGAATTACAAGTGAAAATATTGAACCCTCTGGTTGAAATTCAAATCCGCCCCACATATTTTGAGTTACGCCAAAACCAAAAAATATACCCAGTGAAAGCAGAATACCGAACAATATTATCATATTGCCCATTTCGTGTGGCATGTGGGATTCCATAACCAACATATAGATAAACCATACTAATATGCCCGATACAGCAATAATGATGCTAAGTAGGGTCTCTCCCATAAGGAGAGATGTGAAAAAGCCGACGACGCCGGCTGCCGGAATGATGAAACCAACTCCGGATTTAATGTCGTTAGCCATTTTGAAACTCCATTAATACCTCGAATTATATATAAAATTGCTGTTTGTAATCAATAAATGCAAGATTTTTCATTGATTTCATTATTCATGCGTTTCAGCGTTTATTCTCGCATTCTGTTGAAGTAATTTTATGGTATAATATGATTGATAATTCTATAAAAATTGGTGTAGTTGGAGTTGGGCACCTAGGACAGCACCATGTAAAACATTATAAAAGTCTTGGTAGCGCTGAACTGGTAGGGATTTTTGATACAGATAAAAAAAGAGCAGCTGAAATATCTTTAAAATATGATGTAAGGGTTTTTGACGACCTTGATTCCCTAATACAATCAGTCGATGCATTGTCAATAGTGACCAACACTCAAGATCATGCAATTATCGCAGAAATTTGCATAAAAAAGAAAAAACATGTTTTTATAGAAAAACCCATTACAGCGACACTCGAAGAGGCAGATCGCCTGCTTGTAATTGCAAAAGAAAATGGCGTGCTGATACAAGTTGGTCATATAGAAAGACTAAACCCAGCTCTTTTGGCTCTACAACCATACCAAATTAAACCAAAATTCATTGAGATACAGAGACTTGCGCCCTACACTTCAAGAGGAACGGATGTACCAGTTGTACTAGATAAAATGATTCATGATATAGACATATTATTGTCTTTGGTAAATGCACCCGTTAAATCCATTCAAGCGACCGGTCTATCCATTTTAACAGATTCTATTGATATTGCTCATGCTAGAATTCGTTTCAACAATGGCACTGTCGCCAGTATAATGTCAAGCAGGGTAGCTCAAGATGAGGTAAGAAAGATCAAGGTCTTCCAAAAAAATCTATATGCAACACTCGATCTTCTTATTGGTTCAACCGAAATTTATAGAATTACAGATAATGATAATAACACCTCAGAAGTGACGGTTCCGTTTGAATATGGAGATAAAACAGAATTTATAGCCTATGACAAACCCCAATTAGATACTAGTGACCCGCTACAAAAGGAATTAGAGAATTTTGTTTTTTCGGTGCAAGGTAAAGCAACTCCCATAGTTACAGGAAAGGCGGGGAGAGATGCTCTTGAGTTTGCAATGGAAATCCAAAGATTGATCATACAGGATATACACTAATGGACGTAAGAAAATTCTTGTTTTCAAACCGTAGCTTTACACCTATTCCTATAGCGTTAACGTTAATTTTCTTTTCTGATCCTAGATTGCCATATTTTATATACGGTTCGATCTTGGTCCTCTTGGGCGAATCAATTCGAATCAATGCGGTCCGCTATGCTGGTGGAGTAACCAGAACTATGAATGTAGGGGCACCATCATTGTGTACAAGCGGACCTTTTTCACATACAAGAAACCCACTTTACCTTGGTAATATGGTAATATATGTAGGCATTACACTTGTCGCAGGCGGAAGATATATGAGTGAATTATGCTTGATTGTCTTTTTATATTTTACATTTCAATATTTAATGATCATCTCATTAGAAGAAGAGACTCTTAATAACTTGTTCAAAGACGAATATGATACGTATTGTAAAAATGTTCCTCGCTTGTTTCCACAAATAAGCTCTTGGGTTGGACCTAACATACAATCTCCGTTAAGTTTTTCTAAAACATTAAAAACAGAAAAAAGGACCCTCCAAAATATATTTTTCATTTTATTGTTGATATTGTTAAATACGTTTTTATAACGATTGAAGCACCCATAGTATTTTATTTATGGAAACCAACCTAAAAAAATATTTCTTAATTGCAGGAGAACCATCAGGAGACCTTCATGGTGGAAATTTAATTAGAGCAATTAAAAATTTGCACCCTAACTCATCTTTTATAGGGCACGGCGGTGATATGATGAGAAAAGAGGGAATGCATATAATAGAACATATTGATAATTTATCAATCATGGGCTTTACGGAGGTATTAAAGCATTTACCACGTATGATAAAAATCATGCAAAGAACATTAGATGCAATTTATAAATCAAGGCCAAGTAGAATAATTCTTATTGATTATCCTGGATTTAACCTGAGATTAGCAAAAAAGATTTCGTATTTGAATATTCCCATAACCTATTTCATTCTACCACAAGCATGGGCATGGAAGGAGGAGCGAGTTGAAAAAATGAAAAAAGTCATTGATCAAGCGATTTCTATTTTCCCATTTGAGGCAGAGTGGTACAGATCCAAAAACTTTTTTGTAGAATATTTGGGCCACCCATTTATGGACCTTGAACATATGGATGAATCAACTAAATCATTCTATGAAAGACATTCTTTAGAAATAAAAAATCCAATATTGACTCTCCTTCCTGGTAGTAGGCAGCAGGAAATAGATAGGCATTGGCCAATTTATTTGGAAACTGTAGTGTTGCTAAGAAAAAAATTCGACAATCTACAGGTTCTTGTTGGCAAATCTTCAAATATAACCTTACCTAATTGTCCTGAATATTTCAAAATAGAAACCGATGCCAGAAAAACCATGATCGTTGGAACGGCTGCATTGGTTTCATCAGGAACCGCCACTTTGGAATGTGCGATAGAAGCAATCCCATTAGTTGTATGTTACAAATTATTTCCACTATCATGGTTCATTGCTCAATCTTTGGTTAAGGTAAAATACTCATCGATTGTCAATCTCATTGTTGACAGACAGATCGTACCTGAGCTACTACAAAATAAAATGAGACCAGAATTATTGGTAGATGAATTGACCCAACTTATTAATACTGAATCAAAAAAGAGAATCAGGATGTTGTCTGAATTTAAAAAATTAAAAGAATCTTTGGGCAAACCAGGAGCGTATTCAAGAGCTGCTGAATCCATCTTAAAACAAACCATTTAAAATGAGTGACTCACTGAAAAACAAAATCAAAGTGGTTATATCAAGTATTATCTTAAAAATATGTTATGGTTTAAATCGCAAAGATGTTAGAGGACGAGAAAATTATTTAAATTCTATTAAAAACGGATATTCCGTAATCATCGCAGTCTGGCATGGGCACCTATTATCAATAGTACACGATCTAAGGCATGAAAAAGTTAATGCGTTAGCGGGTACGCACAAAGATGCAGATTTAATTTCGGAGATTGCAACTAGATGGGGATGGACCATGATCAGAGGATCAAGTAAAGAGGGAGGAGAGATAGCCTATAAGGAAATGATAAGGTCTTTAAAAAAGCCTGGCTCCATACTTTTTATCACGCCGGATGGACCCACAGGGCCAAGGAGAATTCCCAAACCTGGAATTATACGCGCAGCTCAAACAACCAATGCGGTAATCATTCCAACAAGTGTACACTCAACAAAACATTGGGGATTTGATAATTGGGATAGATTTTATTTGGAAAAACCGTTTGGAAAAATATATATAGAATATGGCGCACCCATTGAATACAATAAATCTATGAATCAAGATAATTGTATCAATGACCTTATTGAGTCAATGAGAAAAATTGAAAAAAATAATTTGTATTATACAAATAATGATAAAAGCTAACGAGTATCACAAATATATTTTCTTCCCACTTGCCTTGTTCTATTGGGGTATTGTGTTTTGGAGAAACTTGTTCTATAATTTAAATTTTTTTGTTATTCAAAAAATATCGTGTAAGGTCATCAGCATTGGAAACATATCCGTTGGAGGCACAGGAAAAACACCCACAGTTATTTACCTTGCCTCACTACTAGTGAAATTAGGGATAAAGGTTTCTATACTAAGCAGGGGCTATGGTCGAGACACAAAAGGTTTACTGCTTGTATCTTCTGGGGAAGGGACCTTGGTGAATAATTGGAAGCATTGTGGAGACGAATCCTATATGATGGCAAAAAAATTAAATAATGTTCCAATACTTGTGGATGAAAATCGCCGCAGAGGAAGTCTGTATCTTGTAAAGAAGTTTAATCCAGAGATAATAATTATGGATGATGGATTCCAACATCGAGCATTGGGTCGCGACCTTGATATTGTATTAATAAATGGAGGAGACCGCGTTAATGACCATAAGCTATTACCCTATGGGATATTAAGAGAGCCTTGGTATAATATTAAACGGGCGGATGTGATTGTGGTAACAAAGAAAAAACCAGACCCACTATTACAAAGAAAGCTCAAGGAAACCTCTCTCCCAATATTCGAAACAAGGGTCACCCCCATAATTAGGTATTCTAGTCCTACATCAACAAAAAAAGTCATGGGGAATGATAATGTTTACCTAGCATCAGGACTTGGAAATCCAGAGTTTTTTAGAACAACAGTAGAACATATGGGTTTTAATGTGTGTGGTGTAAAAAATTTTCCAGATCATTATTTTTACAAAAAAAATGATCTCCTTAATATAGAAAAAAAAGCTAAAGAAAAAGGTGCCTCACATATTCTAACAACAGAAAAAGACTGGTTAAAAATAAAAGAATTGAGCCCAACATTTCCTTTTGGTATTGTCGATATGAAAATCAGAATATTAAATGAGGAGACACTCTTGCAAATGATTGGTCTAAAGAGTTATTTAGATCTGAGCCACTCCCCAAGCGAAGACCACTCCTACGAAAGTTAGCATAAGAGGCCAACCAGTGTTGACCAACTGCTTGGTGCTGGGATCATGAAAAACGTGTACCTGAAATTCATGTGTTGATGTCGCACCATGCTCATCAACTGCCATTAATATGAAGTCATTCATTCCCAACTGGTTTTTTCGAGGTGTCCATTCTACAATAGCTTTCTTTTTATCAAAACGTGCATATTTTGGTAGCCTTACAGCCCTATATGCAACCTTATCTCCGTTTAAATCCTCAGTTGAAATTTTATAACGCCAAGAGTGCCCTGTTAGGCCCACGGGTTTTGGATTAGACATAATAGTGGGGGCATTATTAATAAATATTTTTCCAAGTTGAGTATCTGTTTCATAACCATCACTAACAGCTACTTCAAATGAATTATTATTGATCTGTGCGGCTTTAGGTACCCAGAGGATCTTACCGTAACGATCCATCTGCATTCCGTGTGGACCTTTTAGAAGAGTATATTCAAGTTTAGAGTTCTCGTTTTTGTCATCAACTCTAACTTGATATTTAAACAATTCGCCCACAAGTCCCATATGCGGCGGATTTGAGACTATTGTTGGACGATGGTTGGTGTATACCTCATAGTTTTGTTCGTTTTTACTATATCCATCAGATGCAACAACAGTAATACGGTGAACGTCTGCCTGATCTACGGTTGGTGTCCATCGTAATGTTCCCGATGATCCCTCTACAACCATGCCTTCTGGAAAGTCCAACAAACGAAAACGGAATGGATTAACTCTCTCGACTACAACCCTAGGAGGTTTTCCCTTTGCCCCATGAAAAAACTCCCAAAGAAAATCTTTGATTTTAATAGTTCTTCCATCTCTGGTGTTCAATAAGACCCACAACCTATCATCTTCAAAAAACACTGAATGGGTATATCGTTTTAGGTTTAGCCTCGAGACAAGCGAGTCGGCGGGATATTTTGGGTCAACATAGTATATAGCCTCTGCATTGTGCCAGTCACCTAAATACCTGTCAATATTTGAAATTGTCACATCGTCTGTGATATTAATTGAATACATCCTAATCGTTGAAACATCATCAACCTTCACCACTCGTTTAAATGGAAGGAGTGCCCCTTTATTCTTGTCATCAATCATAAGCCTATAGGAATATTCCTCACCAACAGTTGCTGACATAATGGGCACAGATACAATATTAACAGGAGAGTTGACAAAAAATTCCGCTTCTATCATTCTTGACTCATGGCCATCAGAAATCTCTATCTGCAATTCATGAAAGTCTAGGTCATTCATTGTGGGTTCCCACCGCAAGTAACCAGTATGAGGGTCCATTCTCATGCCTTGTGGTAATTTATGTGCAGTGAAAACCAATCTATCATTCTTATTGGGATCTTCAATTTTTAATTCAAAATCCCATGAAAGACCAACCATTACAGTATTCATGGCCATCGGTGCCGATCTGATTATGGGTGGGTGATTAACAAAAAGATTGACAAACTGAGTATCAGTTGCAACGCCATGGCTTGCAATTATAGCATATTCAATACTGTCTACCTGTACTGGATTCGGAGTCCATGAGATGGTACCATCTGGTTGTAAGGACATTCCATCTGGGCCATAAAATAATTTATAATTGATCTTTTGATCAGCCTTTTGTCTCCAAACTTTTACTGGATAAGTATATGGTGACCCAACGCTCGCACTGACCGGAGCCCGAGAGAGTATTTTAACTCCTGCTCTAGAAAAGAGTTGAAAATTTTGAGCGGTACGTTCAAAACCATCGGTGGCAACGATTCTAACATCATATACCTCAACATGGGCACTGTCAGTCTTCCAGACAACAATTCCATTATCAATCGTCATTCCTTCCGGTGCAACCTCTAATTCAAAACGAATAGATGCATCTTTATTCCTATCTTGCACAACTGGCTCATAGCGAAAGGTTGATCCAGCTATAAACTCAGTTATTGTTGGCTTCGTTAAAAATCTTGGAGGATCATTGACATAAATCCAAAGTCCCTCTTCTCTACTCTCTAGAACTGGAGTAGCTTTAAATACTTGTTCCTGTTCAACGGTACCAGTTGTAGCCTCCATAAGCTCATCGACCTTCATTCTTACCATATATGAAATTGGGAATGCATCTAGCTGCTTATCCGTAGGAACCCAATTAATGGATTTGCTCTCATATAAAAAATACATTCCTTTAGGTGGTTGATTATCCCATCTAAAACTATAAAACTCATCTGTACTATTCTTTGGTATCTCATAAAGAAATGGCTGACCTGGTCTTAGAACATACCTTGGAAGAATATGCTTGGGAAGGCGCTGGCCAAGCGACTCCTTTGGCCTAGGCATTTTAGGTGCCTCAAGGGTTCTGACGACCTTTTTTGGAATAGAAACCCGTGGTTGCTCCCTTAATACCTTTCCCTCTCGCTGCTCTAGGAATAAGGTATTGGGGATATAGCTACTTGGAGATTGGCCTAGGTCTGTAATGATTCTCTCCTGCCGCTGTGGTTCTAGAGGCTTCTTATCATCTGGCAAAACCTCAACATAAACCTCAGATACCTCAGGCTTCACATCCTGAACATTCGACAAAAGATCTGGCAACCTCTTTTGTATAAAGTCTGAAGTTATAAGATAGCCTTGGTCTAATCTATCTGACCTATTTCCAAGTTTAACAACGTATGTGGAGTTTTCAGTGCCGTTCCATCCAGACACAAGAACATTGCCACTATATAGACCTGCTTTTGTCATAGGGACCATTGAAAACACCTGCATCTCAGTTGGAATATGCCTCATTGCATTCTCTACGCCTTGCAACCCGCCATCTTTACCAGACACAAGAGTCAATGCGTTGATATCGGACGATAATGTCAAGATGTCTTCATAGCCATCCTGATTTATATCTTCTAAAACTACCTGTGTCAGTGGTCCTGTTGTTATAGGAACATCTTCAATGACCAGCGTTGCGGGTGTTAGGGTAAAGGCAACAATATCTCCAGAACTAAATGGTGCTAAAACATCAAAAAAACCATCGGAATCCCAGTCTGTGAGTTCAATCGAATGGGGTAATATACCATTCAACCCATCTATCTTTTTTCGTACTAAGTGCCCAGAGTCAAATACGCCACCAATATTATAGAACGGTTGTGCCTTAATCGTGTTTCCATCTGGACTTAATGCCAAAACATCGTCATAGCCATCCCCATCATAGTCCACAACTCCAACATAGAGCAGTCCAGACCCTACTAATAATTGGTCTGGTCTGACCTTTTTTGTTAATGATAGACCATTTGGTGAAGAATCAACTATCGCGAAACCACGGAAAGGACTACCAAGGGCCAAAACTAGTTCTTGGTCCCCATCTGCATCCTGATCCAATAATTCAAAGTTATTACATCGAAGTGAACGATTTTCCTTGCCCACATCTAGGGTTGCAGAGGGTATTTCAGAAAAATGTGTTCCGTCCCATGTGTATGCAGCAACAAATACATGTGGTGTTGAATTATCACCAAATCTAGTAAGATTCATGACCAATATTAAATCCGGTGACCCATCTCCATCTATATCACCAATCTTTGCATCAACAAAATCCCCCTCTAAAGCAACAGGGGGTAGAAATTCCCAGATAAGAGTCTGATAGCCATCGGCGTCTATTTCATAGAATCTTACTGCAGTTGGAAACACCTCTAGGTCTGGGTCTATCTCTAATGCCAAAAATTCCAACATATTATCGCCATCCAAATCATAGGTCCCATTCATGTGGACTATCTTCTCCGCAAAAGAGAAAGAAAGAAACAATATCAATAATAAAGGTTTAAATATGGTTGTGGTGTTTTTCATTGATGAAAATTAATGATTTCAATTTTTACTGGTTATCATTCGTATTTGTTGTATCCACCTTAATTGGTTCTTCATTGAGCTGGAATGATTTTTTGTCTGACGTGACGCCATCGCTGACAACCTTTTTCTCCTTGGCTTTATTTAACTTTAAAGAATCGGTCTGCACTGAATCCAGATCTGGGACATTAATACTTGTTGTATCAGCTTTCATTAATTCTTCATTAGACTGTGACTCTTCTGTAGACGGAAGAATATTATCTTCTGTGGGAATCTTGACCTCTTTTTCTGTCTCAAGTTTTAAAGTATCAGTATCTAAGGAGTCTGAGGGTGATGATTTCTCCAATTCTAAGACCGGCAGAGGGATTTCATCTTCTTGGGTGTCTGGAGCAGCAATAGATGAATCAGATTTTACCATAATTGAATCAATAGATGTCTCTGGGACATTGCTTTGTTTTGCTTCAACGGGAACGGATGTTTCAACTTGGTCTGGCTGAACATCTGGCAGTCTAGGCTCTCGGGTTACCTTAGGTAGTTTTCCGCTCGGACCAAATAAAGGCTCCTCTAGATAGGCTCCTTGCAACAACTTAATTTTTAATTCATCAGGAAACATTTCTTGAATAAGTCTAGAAAACATTGCCGTTGGTTCAATCGCACCAACCAAGTCATATTCTGTTGTTACCTTTTTTGAACCATTTGCCCTTACAATAACCTCACCTCGTATTGATTGGAGAGTCCCCTCATCCATGAAAACGGCTAATGATTGTGGTGGATTTGAAGGTGTGGTAGATGATAGATATATTCCTTGATAGGTTGAATCTTCATCACCTTGAAAACTAAATCGAATTAATTTATCGGTAAAATCCATATCAAGAGAGGTTGGGAAACCTTCGAAAAAATAATCTGGAAACTCGAACAATGTAGGGTCAAAAGATTCGGGTTGATAGGATTGCGAAAGAGAATCATCAGTTGGCGAAATGGACATAAATACAACATTGGTTTGCATATCATGAACCATGGTAAGCGTTGTTATACTATCAAGCCTCGCATCACGCAAAGAATACGCAAAGTCATAGGTTTCACCGCTTTGAAGACCCGCCAAATCTGCGGAAACCCCATGTTGTAGGTGTGTTGCGGTGCCAATTGAAGGAATTTGATTTACAGCAATACCAAATGGGGCCTCTCCATCAAAAACGTATCTGTCTTTATTTTCAGTTACTGGTGTCATTGCAAGAACATAATAAAGATCTATGCCGCTACTTTCATTGATTATTTGTGAGGTGTCATCGATTACTGATTTTTCCCGAACTGCATCAAGTGCCTCTTTTGTGAAAGATGAAATTCCCGCATCTTTCTCTGGTATGGGTGATGTTGTTACTGTGTCTGCAACATCAGGAATGTATTCGCCAAGTTCTAATTGCGTAAACCCAGCCTCATCGGCCCAATTAACGCTCATCATATCCTCATTCATCAAAGGTACGGAAATTGTTTCTTCTTCTTTGTCCGTCTTGGTAGATGACTCATCTTTAATTGTTTCCAAAAAGTCACTTAAAGTTGGGGCTAGTGCGCTATAGTCTTTTTTATTTTCGGTTTTATTAACCTGGTCTTTATATGCTTCCTTTTGACCTGATGGTGGAGAGGTTACATCTTTTTCATAGTCATATTGGACGGTATTTAAAGAGGCAGATTCATCGGGTAAGATAGCAGGAGGGGGGCTAAGTGTAACAGCCTCTGACCTAGAGGAAAGATTTGGTTGTGCATCTCTAATATCTGCGTCCTCTCTTGTTTGCAATATTGAAAATGGGCTTTCCCCTGCGCTAGATGGGAAGACACCCTTTCCTGAGAGGTTTGTGTTTGAAAGTTGAGTGTTTTCTTTATCAACATTTAATAAAAAAACATCATCCGATCCAAAGGGGATCAATAATCCATTTAGTGCTGAGACATCGGACTCATAGGGCTGAATATCAGAGCCCAACAGATATCGAGCATCATCAAGCATCATAGTTTTGGACTGAAGCAACTTAAACGATTGCCCAACATCAAAAATTGCTGTCTTGAGCTTGTCCCTCTCAGAAGACATCAGTGCAACGTAATGCCCGCCATTGCTCTTAAAACCTCCAACGTAAACGACCCCATGGCCATTGCTGATAATTGGAGCAGATAAAAGTTGCGGGTTTTTTATGGAGGCGGTGTTAGAAGATACTGCAATATCAAAAACCAAGCCCTGACGAACAGGAGACCCAAAAGAAACTACAAGCCTTGAATTTTCTCCAGGCACCAGAGATAGGTTAGATGGTCTTATCGTAGTAAGATTCAACAACGATTCTTCAATCGTAAGTGGTGCACCTGAAAAACCGTTTTGGTCACCAAGAAAAAGATAGAACCAAACCTGGTCTCCTATTTCAGCATTTAAATTTGGGATAAGAATCAGGTCTTCATGGTCGTCGTTGTTAACGTCAACTATCTCACCATCGGCAAATGTTCCACTATTAACTAATGAATATGACCAGAGCGTATCATTTCCACCTTGAGGTAAACTCTCTACCCATATGGCGGAAAGGCGACGAGAATTCAATATCAACGTCTCTTTCTGGCCATTATTGTCCAAGTCATATGACCTGTGAATGTGGAAGTCACCCCTGCTATACAGATTAGACAGAAGCAAAACTCCAATAAACATTCCTAAAGAAAAGCGCATTTCAGCTCCTTTGAACGTACTTAACCCTATGGTTTAAACCAATTTAGGATACATATATAGGGAGGAAAATAACGTTTTGAACTCCCTTACCTCGATTACTCTTTTAAAAATATAGGATAATGCCGCTATTTAAACAAGAAAAAGCCCAAAAACGCGTAATTAAGAAAATTATTCAAACTTTGCCCTATATTTTCTTTCTAAATTGAATCATGAATCTTAATTTGATACATTCTACTATGCGGAGAACCCCCAACATAATGAAAAATATTATCATAATCTCAGTTCTGAATGTGTCCATCCTATTTGGGCAATTCAGTTATCCCGCAGAAGATTTTCTTGGTGGTGGTATTGGTTATAGTCCAATGTATATTAAACTGAAAGAAATTCCTGGGGCTGACGCGCTTGTAAATGTCGGCCTTGACCCAACACAATTCAAAGATCCATTTGTTATTCATGGTGGTGAGGGTTTTGCACATGTAACGGGCCGTTGGCGAATAGGTTCATATGCTGGGATGGGAGGGTCATCCATAAGCACAGTTCCAGCAATCAAGACATATATTGACGACGACCCCAATAACAATAGTGGTAATCAAGGATATACGGGAGAGGTCTTAACGGATTATGATGGTGCATATTCACCATCGATAAAAGCTAGTTTATCGTTTTTACTTGGCGCTGCTACAGTAGAATATGTAATGCCTCTCCTTCAGGACCTTGAGCTGTCATCAGGTGCCTTGCTAGGACTAGGAAGGGTTGGTATTGGTCTTGAACAAAAAAGTGGTGAAAATATTAGATGGAACAATACCTTCAGCAATGTGTATGGTGAATATGTTGATAGCGTCCTTTATTATGCTGTTGATGGTGATTTTGAATCTAGTGACCCCATAACTCCGCTTCCGGTTCCTGGCTTACTTCGAGAGGTGGGTGCCACATTTTTCAATTTTCAACCCTATATTGCAATCAAATTTCAATTTTTAGAGCGATTTGGGCTGCGAATCAGTGTAGGATATAATAAGGGAACAGTTAGGCAGGGCGCATGGAAATTAAATGGGAGTACACAAATTAGTGATTC
This sequence comes from uncultured Fidelibacterota bacterium, assembly GCA_937893835.1. GTDB lineage: Bacteria > Fidelibacterota > Marinisomatia > Marinisomatales > UBA1611 > NZWG01. The sequence goes on along the minus strand of CALCSS010000050.1, from coordinate 503 downwards.
TCCTCAGTCTACGCTAGAGGGAGTCTCGTTCCGCTTGATGGGATACATAGGCCTCTAGGTCATAAAATATAATTATGTTTGACAAACTTCGTCGGATTTGGCCATTGGCCATTTCTGGAATAATTGGTTTTTTAATTGCAACGACTCTTTTCTTACCAAAGATTTATCCTAGTAACCAAAACATATATCGTATTATTCGAGAAAGAATAAATGTTTTGAATCAGATAATCGGATATGTTAACCATTTTTATTTTGATACCGTTGATATGGAAAAAATTATGGATGGTGCATTTCACGGTCTCATGGAAGAACTAGACCCTCACTCAACCTATATTCCTGCAAAAGAACAAGAAAATATCGCTGAACTATTCAAAGGGAAATTCCAAGGTATAGGGATTGAGTTTGATATATTAGATGGCTTTATAACTGTTATTTCTCCCGTCCCAGATAGTCCCTCTGCTATAGTTGGTTTGATGCCCGGAGATAAAATAATAGCCATAAAT
>CALCSS010000049.1 GCA_937893835.1 uncultured Fidelibacterota bacterium | reverse complement strand
GCCGAATCCGTTGGGGAATCAACGACTCAAGAGGCCAGACCCATCACTCCAACTGTTGAGACCACAATAAAAGATGAGGAAAATATAACCGCCAATGAGCCTGAGGACGACTTCCTCCCTACACAGGGTAAATATCCATCCCATATGAAAGCCTCCTTACTGAGCAAGGTACCCATCGATCGAACCTACACGGGAATGCACGTGGACAGCGGCAGGATGTCAACCTCGGTCATACACGAGGACAAGGAGGTGAAGACCCTCCTGGCCCTTGACCAATATTCATCAAAGGACAGATCCTTGGTCGCAACTGAGGCCCCGGATGATTTTATGGACTCATGCCGTGAGGCAATGGCGAGCCTCGATGAGAGAGTGTCTGACTATGGTGATCGATATGGTTCAGCATCGCAAACTATTAAAAACAGAGACACCATTGCACTCACTGTAGACCACGATAGGATGATGCTCCAGTTGGTCGATGTCCCAAAAGAGAATCAAAAAGATAAGAAACAGATCATTGAATGGTCGATCAAGAAAGATCTGCCATTCCCATTGGAGGATTCCGTTATATCATTTGTAAATGGAAAGGACAATGCATATCGAGTTGGAATAGCAGAGTCTTCTTCACTAGCCAGTATCAGTGAAAGCTTTAAGGGCCTTGATTACGGTCTGAGGGTCTGGTATCCTCTGGCGCAGGCTGTATACAATGCATTCATTTGGAGCTACCCAGAAAACAAAAAGAAAGATACGATCATTATCAACATAGGAGAGAAGAATAGTCTTATCCTTGGATGTTCAAGATCAGAGTTAAAGACGATCAAACCCTTGTTCATCGGCCTACAGGGTCTGACAGATGCGATCAGGGACAATGGCATACTCATGGAGGATTGGTCAGACAGAAAGAAATTCCAGGTCCCAGAGGCCTTTTTACGGTCAATGGGTCACAAGGCTGAACCTGGTGAGCATGATGACATCTTCAGACCGGTCTTTGATAGTTGGAGGCAGGAGCTTGACAGGACCGTGAATGGTATCAGGAAAGAATTCAAGATATCAAAAGACACTGAGGTTCTTCTGAGTGGCTCAGCGGGAGACATTCTCCATCTGGACAAGTATATTGAAGGCAGCATGGGCCTTGACACCAAATTCCTCAATCCTTTGAGAAACCTCGCAATTCCCCATGACCTTGACATAGACACCACCAGCCCCCATCCGACATCATTCACAGCAGCCATAGGATCAGCATTACATCTGGATAATTCAGTGAGCATCCTACCAAAAGAGCTAAAGCAAGACGAAATTCTGCGATGGGTCAATCGATTGGGTATGGTCGCTACGGCTGCGGCATTGGTTCTTTTCATTGGCATGTCCCTCACAACAAAACTCAGCATCAATTCCATCCGATCTGAGCTTGAGCCCATGCAGGAAGAGAATGATCAATTGACCTATGTTGAGGAAAGGCACGTATCCCTGAAACAGAATAAGAGCAGTGTTGAAGAGCAGATGGGTCTGTTGAGCTATGACATTGACTATTTTGATCGCATCCTAGCGATTAATAAGTTCCTGAGTTACTATACTCCAAAAGAGGTCATCATAAATGAGTTGAATTTTCAAGAGGGTTGGGAGATTCAGGCATATAAGAAGATAGGCAGGGATCTTGTCAAGGTCGTTAGGAAGGAAGACGAGGACCTTAGAGTCGTCCGCCTTGCGGGAAATGTCCACTCCAACTCGATCCTATTGGATGACCATTTCAACAACTTTGTCAGCACACTGGAGGAGTCGGGCCTCTTTCAAAACATAGAGATCATGAGCCAGGCTTCCAAGATAGGCCTAGGAAATGACAACCTCCAATTTGAATTGAAATGCGTGATCTGATGGATCAATTACTCAAAAATCAAAGATATCTATTCGTTGCTGTCTTTGGCGGGTTTGCCACTCTTTTCTTGGTGTGGTATTTTTTTATTCAAAAGGGTCTCTCAAAAGAACACAAGAGATCTTCTAATGCTAAGATGGTCTTATCCAATGATGTAAATAAATTTAGAAGGATGGAGTCCCAGATCACCGACCTACAGGCCGAGTGGGATGAAATAAATAGTCAGTTTGAGGTGGTCATCGATAAGATACCAGACAAACGTCTCTTTGATAATGTGACTGACTTTTTATATTCAAAGATCGTGAACCATGGTCTAAAGATCCAAAGCTTTTCACCTTCGCAGGCTGCAATTGATAAGAAAACAATATTGTTACCAGAGACCGGTGAGGAGGTAACGATCGAAAAGATCCCGATAGATATCACGCTCAAGGGATCTTTCATCAATTTTGGCCAGTTACTCGAGTCAATGAAGACCGGACGATACAGGCTTACGGCATCGAACATAGAGATCCTTCAAAGACAAAAGGCTGCGGCTCAAACGATAAAACTGATATCCTATGCCTATTTCAAAACCAATAGCAATAAACCTCTGGCAAAGGCCACGAATGCCCCGATCATGAAAAAGAAGAATGCCCAAACGATCAAAAAGGTCGAGCCAGCGCAAGTGGTTGATAATAACATCAAGAAGATAGACAGCCTTGACGGTGTCCCTGAGATGTGGCTAGAGCCTGCAACTGAGCCGATAGAAGAAACAAAGGTTGCTGAAAAAAAGCAACCTGATACAGGGCGAAAAAATAAAGAACAGATGAAGGAAAAACCGCAAGTGGTCAATGAGCCTATCATCAAACCAAAGAAAGTAGAACCGAAGAAGGGTATAAAAAATACCGGTGTTGCTCTTGAGAGAATGGTGGTACTCCGCTCGTTGGCATGCAAGAAGGTCAAGAACAATCAGCCTCTTTATCCAGGAAAACGATTTCCAACTGATGTGGGTCGAGTCTACTGCCACTCATTACTGGACAATAACTCAGGAAAACATAATGACATCTACCACATTTGGTATATGAATGGAAATCTAAAGGCGAAGGTAAGAATAAGGGTTAGAGAGGGGAATGAGATTCCCGCCTTTTCTGATCGAGAAATAAAAAATGAGGATAAAGGCACGTGGAAGGTCGAGATCACAGACAGTGATAAAAAGATTTTAGATACTGTTATTTTTGAGGTAGTTTAGACCACAAGACATTATGACACCTAGACTTAGAATGCTATCCATAGGACTCGCCCTCTCCCTGTCCTGGGCGATATATGATTATGTTGATAGAAACAGCGATGAGAAACCTGTCGTTGGAAAGGCAAAGGTAAAGAAACGTGCAAGAACGGCTGGCGTAAGCGCCAGTAGAGCAGAAAATCTTGAAAGGATGGCGAGACTTAGAAAAGAAAAGTTTCAGAAAGAATACGGAATACAAACTACTCCTAATAATTTCACTGCTCAATCCGGTTTCTTGCCCATATCAAATGAGGTAAAAGACCTAGAGGGTTGGGCCAGAAACCCTTTCGTTGAGGTCTACGAGCCAAAAAAAATGGCCAAGAGTAAGACCGTGGTCACGACCATAGATGAAGAGGCAGAAATGGAAGAGCAGTCAGGCCTCACCACACTTGACGGTCTCATCATAGAGACCGCCGTTCGAATGGGCGAGAAGGCCTTCGTAACGATCAATGGACAAACATTCAAGGAGGGCGACATTATCAATGACGCGCTCATTGAAAAGATCGAGAACGAACAGATAACCTTTAAAGTTGGTAAGACAAGGATAATAAAAGACGTTGGAACATAGAATAAAAACTTTTCTCCAACTCCTGCTATTGCTATCAATTATTCATGGTCAGCAATTCTCTAACTCCTCCCTCCTCGACAAGAACGGTGCTCAATATGACCTAAGTCAGAAAATGTCCATCAACATGCAGGACTCAGACATAAAGAATGTTCTCATGCTGATAGGGGAATTGACAGGCCTAAATATTGTTGTGAGTCCATCGGTCAGAGACACGATAACGGCAAACCTTGAGAATGTGTCAGTAAAAGCTGCATTGGATGTCATCCTGAAGCCCAATGGATACGGCTATTTTACTCAAGAGAACATCATCATAGTCAAAGGCGCAGACAGTGAGATCGTAAGAGAGCTCGAGACCATAGTGTTAAAACTAAAGTACATAAACTCTGATGATCTCGCAGGCCCCCTGGGTGCTGTCCTATCTGGCCAGGGCAGAGTTCAATCATTTACTCCTGTTGTCACCACTGGTGCGGCTGGAGTTTCAAATGTCGTGATCATCTCAGACGTGCAGGAGAGGATCCCGAATATCCTTCGCATGGTGGAGGAGTTGGACAAGCCTATACCAAACATCAACATATCTGTCAGATTCATTGAGTCTGGGGTCGACTCTGCCAAGGGAAGTGGAATAGACTGGTCAATGAACACCCCGATCTTTCTAGGAGGCACGGAAGATACAACAGGATCTCTCCTTCCCTTCAAGTTAAATAATATGACCATTGCCACGTTGAACCCATTTCAATTTGGCCAGGCATGGAAGCTCATGCAGGCACGGGGTGAGTCAAAGATCTTGGCAAGTCCACAGCTCACAACACTCGACAATCATGAGGCTGAGACACAGATAACGACCACCATCTACATTGAGGGAAGTGTGAGCAATATGAGCAGGAATAATTCCTCGAATAATAACACATCCTCTACAAATACAAGTGCGAACACCGGCGGCTACAATAACATAAGCTCAACCTCGAGGCAGGTCACTGAAAAGGATGTCGGGATAGAGCTCCAGGTCACACCAAGGATAAATGATGAGAATCGGATCACGCTTCTTGTGAATGCATCGGTCGAGGCTCTCCTATCTTCTGCAGAGGTAATGACCGATAAACCTCGATCGACAAGAAGGACCGTCAGGACCCAGGTCACGGTCAATGTGGGAGACACTGTGATCATTGGAGGACTCATTGCTGAGAATGCCATAGAGAACAGAAAGTTTGTCCCTGTCTTGAGTGATCTCCCATTCATAGGGAAGATATTTCAATCCACATCGATCGACAAAGAACAAAGAGAGTTGTTGATATTCATCACCCCTAACATAGTCGGATAAATAGACCATGCAGAAAAATTTACCTTATATCATCATAGCATTTGGAGTTGCGGCCCTCATTGCCTTGCTCTCCTTTCTTGACCTATACGATAATTTCGAACATAATCTCTTGGACATGCGCTTCAAAAGCAGAGGCCTGATGGAGACACGAACGGACATAGCAACTGCAGACATAGATGTCAGGGCCCTTCAGACCGAGGGCAAGTGGGACCCCTGGAGTCGTGAAAAACATATTCCAATGGTCGATCTCGCGGCAGAACATAGAATGGATGCATTCATATTCGATGTCTATTTCATTGAGGACAGCGAACGCAAGCTTGAGTACAAGGTTATCAATAGTGTCTCAGACTCTGTCCTGTCAATGGAGAGTGTAAAGAATCTCTTCCCTGATCCTGACAATGACCTGGCCAAGGCATCTCAAAGAGCAGGTAACATCATATTCGCACAGAGCTTCAAACCACAGCCAAAGAAAAAGGAACCTGTCAAAGAACGCTCTGAGGTCATGGAAAGAAGACTGAAACTCCTCGAGGAGAGGAATCTATTCCGTACTGTTGATAGAGATCAGTACTCTGATCTATTTGATTTTTATGATATTGAGACCGTTGTTGACACACTGATCAAAAGTTCAGCAGGCGTATACTTCTTCCAGTCTGATCCTGACCCAGACGGCCTTCAACGCAAATATCCCTTGGTCGGAATATATGAGAATAGGATATTCCCTTCGGCATCACTCGCCATTGCCCTCAAACACTATGGTGTCCCATTTGATGATGTTGAGATCCTTCCTGGTCAGCACCTGAGCTTTGACCTCCCAGAGCCTGATGAGCATGGAAGGACGGAGATTTCCATACCCATCAATGACAAGGGACAGATGCAGGTGAATTGGGCAGGAAACTGGCAGGACAAGGAGACAGGGGAGTTTGACCTGGTCCACTACCCTTATAATGTTTTAAAGGAATTCCAAGAGAGTGAATACTCGAACTATATATTGGCTGAATTCAAGAAACTTGTGAACCTTTCCTTTGACGGGAACGCAAAGGCAGCCTATAAGCCAGCACTTGGATTCATTGACGCACCTAAAAAGGATATACTGGGAGCTGTAAAGCAGGTCATGATGATGGGTGCAACTGAAAAATGGATCCGTGAAAATCCAGGTGGAACTGCCGCAGAATTCAAGAGGCTTCCGCCCCATATCTTCAACGAGGTCAAGGACAACAACACCATCGCAGACGCCTTTTTGGACTCCAACAGAAGTGAGGATCCCTCACTTGATGAATTGATCACCAGCGGAAAATTGAACTACTATCAAATTGGCCTTGATGATTACCAGTTCACTTCTTATAAAGAGCATATTGCCGATCTCGACGCTGCACTAAAGAGCAGTGATGACAAGACCCGTAAGGCACTCACAAAGGCAAAGGATATTGCCAGGCTGACAGAAAGGAATTTCCAGATCATCTCAAATCTGGCCAAGAACGATATTATCGATGAACAGCGCCCACTAACCTTCTTCCCCAATGCAAAGAAAAAGAGACTCTTCATTGGTAGCGAAGAAAAGAACACTGTTCAGAATGTAGTCCCATTTGAGTTCG
>CALCSS010000048.1 GCA_937893835.1 uncultured Fidelibacterota bacterium | reverse complement strand
TATCTTTTGTGATACCTTACATCTTGCAGCGTATGAAGATTAGAATCAGCAGAAAAGACAACATGACCACCACGACCACCATCTCCACCATCGGGTCCACCTTTTGGAACAAATTTTTCTCGACGGAAATGGACAGAACCTTTACCTCCATGACCGGCAAAAAGCTCTATCTCTGCAAAATCTATAAACATAAGAATATTTTATAAATCATAATATTATGAAACTTAGTACTGATTAAGTGAATTATTGCCTTAAAGCTAATTACAGTAGAGCAACCCCTTCAACAATCAAAAGGGAATATATACAATCTAAAGCTAATATATCAGGACATATTGGCGATGATCTCATCACCGAACTCTGAGCATTTAAGCTTGGTCGCGCCTTCCATCAATCTATGAAAATCGTAGGTGACACGCTTCAGAGAGATGGCGCCCTCTATGCCTTTTACAATTAGATCTGCGGCCTCCTGCCAACCTATGTATTCTAACATCATCACACCAGACAATATGACCGAGCTAGGATTGACTTGGTCCTTACCTGCATATTTGGGTGCGGTACCGTGAGTTGCCTCAAAAATAGCATGACCAGTTTCATAATTTATATTTGCACCAGGGGCTATGCCTATGCCTCCAACAATAGCAGCCAAGGCATCTGAGACATAATCACCATTCAAATTCAAGGTGGCAATAACATCATACTCAGCAGGGCGCAGCAATATTTGTTGTAAAAATGCATCTGCGATAACATCTTTTACTATAATTTCATGTCCATCCTTTCTTATGACCTGCCAAGGTCCACCATCGAGGTCAACTGCACCATATTCACTTTTCGCTAACTCATAACCCCAGTCTCTAAAGGCACCTTCAGTAAATTTCATTATGTTGCCTTTGTGTACCAATGTAACAGATCTTCTTTTTTGTTTAATAGCAATATCTAAAGCGGCTTTTACAAGTCTGGTCGTACCTTCCTTTGACACAGGTTTGACTCCTAAACTTGCAGTGTCCGGAAAGCGAATATTGGTCACTCCCATATCATTCATTAGGAATGACTTGACCTTTTCAACATCATCCGTACCGTGCATCCACTCTATACCAGCATATATGTCTTCTGTATTCTCTCTAAATATGACCATATCAACGAGCCCTGGCTCTTTGACTGGTGATGGTACTCCCTCAAACCATCTTACAGGTCTTACGCATGCGTAGAGATCGAGTTTCTGTCTCAGTGCCACGTTCAATGAACGAATCCCACCCCCAACTGGTGTGGTCAGTGGGCCTTTGATAGCTATATGATGTTCAGACACAAGGTCTAGGGTCTTTTGAGGTAACCATTCACCTGTTTGGTCATATGCCTTTTCCCCGGCCAAGATCTCCAACCAATCGATCTTTCTTGAATCACCATATGCACGTTTAATTGCATTATCAAAAACGTTCACAGAGGCTTTCCATATATCGGGCCCAATACCATCACCCTCAATAAATGGAATGATTGGATTATCTGGTACATCTAGCCTACCATTTTCCATCTTTATTGATCTAGAATTTGTCATGCAGTCTTTTCCCCTGTCTTTTTATTACTTGTTTTTTCTGGTGCATTCTTTTCCTTTTTTGAATCAGTATTCTTGCTATCGGTGGGCTTTTTTGCATCATTGTTCTTGTAGTCAGTCAGATAAAAACCAGAGCCCTTGAAAATAAGCCCCGTACCACCACTGATGACGCGCTCCACATTGGTCCCTTTCTTTTTGCATTCAGAATGCTTTTTCAAGGGTGGACTTGACATTGATTGAAAATGGTCAAACCTGTCTCCACAATCTTTGCAAATGTATTCGTAAGTAGGCATTAAAAGGAATAATAATAGGCTAATCAGCCTAGGAAACTTAAAAAATATTAGGATGAATATTTAATAAATAATGCTTTCTCCACACAGTCAGGTACGAAAGCAGATACATCTCCACCA
>CALCSS010000047.1 GCA_937893835.1 uncultured Fidelibacterota bacterium | reverse complement strand
TTGGTTAGTGCTCCTTTATCAAAGATGTCATTGATGGCAACAACATCCACGTCTTCCCTACTATTGAGAATGCGAAAAACAGATCGACCAATTCTTCCAAATCCATTAATGGCTACTTTCACTAGTTTTCCTCCAAAGTGGCATAAGCATCCACTACATCTAAAATCCTACTGGCAAATCCCCAACCATTATCATACCAGCACAATGTCTTTAGCAGCATGTCCTTTGTGATCATGGTTGCTTTTTGATCATAGACCATCGTCTCTTCTCTGCCTATGACATCACTCGAGACAATAGGGTCTTCTGTATAGCCAACTATACCCTGAAGGGATGATTCTGAATATTTCTTTATGGCTTCATTTGCCTCTTCAACAGATGGAGTATTACTCAACTCTGTGGTCAGGTCAACACACGAGCCATTTGGGACAGGTACATTAAATGCAATTCCATCAAGTTTTCCAGTAAACTGAGGCATGAGGTCCTCTACTATAGATGGAGCTAGAGTACTATTGGGAATGATATTCTCAACCGCTGAACGGCTGCGTCTAAGATCCACACCTGCAGCATCCGCCAATGGCTGATCAGCTGTATAGGCATGCACAGTGGTCATCATTGCACGCTTTAGACCAAAACTTTCATCCAACATTTTCACCATCAGTGCCAGTACCTGAGTTGTTGAAGAGGTCGTAGATACGATCTGATCGGAGCTATCAATGCTTGAATCGTTAACCCCAGGGATCACATATCGATCTATAGGATCTTCCGCGTTTCTACTTATAAATACTCTCTTTGCTCCTGAATTCAAGTGTGCATCAAGTTGATCTCTTTTAAGAAAACGGCCTGTCGCATCAATGACAACATCAACATCATATGCATCCCAAGGAATGGTGCCAGGCTCTCCACCACTGATTACTCGCGTCCGTTGATCTTTTACTACCAAATGATTTCCATCAAGGACTACCTCATCATCCATAAAACCATGAATCGAATCCCTCACCAATAGATAATGAAGTGCCTCTGCCGAACCAAAGTCACTAACTGCAACAATATTATAGTTAGGATTATTGTATCCCAACCGAAAAAGATTGCGACCAATTCGGCCAAACCCAAAAAGAGCTATATTTATTTTTTTTGACATACCTAATTATGATTTTTTAATTTTAATCTCAAGAAAGTTTAACTCCATGGTGATACAAAATTTATTATAAAATAGATTAACCTGTTCTTCAAGGTCGGAACCTAACCTTAAATCTTAAATTTTTGCAAATATATTTTATTTATTTGCAATTATTTTGCACATATCTTTTATTCTAAATAGTGAACTATTTATAGTTTTTCAATCTGTCACGATTCTTGATGAATGCATACAATAACAGTAAAACAAAAATAACCCCTATCTTCATTTCTTACCTGAACGAGTATATCCTAGTGCCCCATATCTATCATTTAGAACGATCACTCCATCCATATCCCTATTAGAACCAATATACGCCGTTGGCTCCTCATATTTATTATAGGTCTGAACATATCCATTCTCATCTTTACCTGTCCCTAGATAGAGTGTCCTCTTTTGATCTTGATTATATGCAGTGATAAAACCTCCATGCCCGTCATCTCTTATCGTGATGGAGTTGACCACAATATCACCCAAATCGCCATCTTTGAACTCTGCTTCATCAGCGCCAATGGTTACAAATACTAACATTGTTACCAATACTCCGATCAAAAAACTTTTTATGTCAACTTGCTTCATAACAACTCCTCGTTATTGATAATTATTAACTTTGTAATTTGAGACTCAATGATCTGTTCAAAAAAATGCTACTGTATTCTACGATCGATCTATCATATTTACTTGATTGATTCTTTACCTGCATCATCTATGTTGGCCAAGGTATCTTGATAATCACTCATTTTCTCGATCTTGGAATCTCGACCAAGATCATTGGTGTTGAATTCTCGATGCCAGGTCTCCTTGGCATAGAGAACTCTAATGATCAAGATACTGGTGTATGACAAGAGTAAAACAATATATCCAACCTTATGAAAAGTATTATCACGATCCACCATGAATAGCATTACAAGAAGCACCAGAGGCATCCACCGTATCAATCTTTGTAAAAGATCTATCAACATCTTAATTCAAGGTACTTTCAACGAATGACAACATTTTTTTCTGTTGTGTGAGGTATCCCAACCTAGTCTCAATATTCAAATATCTCACATTTCGCCTTATGGCTTCCCAAGACAGGGAGCCATCATCCTTCTCTGGCAATATATTTTGAAGAACCACATTATATGGCCCCAATGAGAGATTTTCAAAATCATCATTATTGGTGCATATTATGAAATCACGAGGATTTTGATCTGATTTGATCGATATCCGCTGACTTTTATCCTTTTCTCTGTAAACATTATATCCACGAAAATTATTATGTACTGATATCAAAACACCATTCTTACTCGGTATCAAAATGTCAAGAAAGGCACTCCTTTCTCTATCGATCAGATCCAATGCCCTCTTCAAGGTTCCAGGCTGCCAACCTGGTTTGAATTTTCTTAAAGCATGATAGGCACCCTTTCTAGAGAAGACCCTATTTGGATCGATCATGGTTGACTCAAAGGGTATCTCTCTTGTCTCGCTCTGAACAAAAAATGCGATTCCACCGAAAAGGGCAACATGATGTTCCAATGCCATCCTCGCTGTTTGCTCATCGCCATGGAGCCAAATGTATCTATTGGGAGTATCTCCATTTTGAACGATATTGAATTTTGTTCCTACAAATGTTATCTGAGACCTCTGCACCATGCTTTTATCACGATCTGCACCATGAACAAAAGACAGTATCAAGGCAATAAGAACTCTATTTAACAAGAAACACCTTTTGGGCCCTTGACAAGTGATCATTACTTATATTTATGAAACTGGTTTGACTAGAGTGATCGGTTGCATTCAATGCTGGAAATAGCATAGTGGAACAAGTATTTACCTTATTCATCATCTTCATTCATTCTATACCATAATGCAAGTACCAATGATCCAACAATGAAAGTGATTGATATTATATAGATGATTGCCTTTAGGGTCATATAGTGCTCTTTATTTTATCTTTTTATAAGATCAGGTTAAATACAGCTTAAAAGATAACAGACCTTATTTTTGGTGAAATTTAATCATTATGAAATCACTTCTTCCAAACTAGAATTTTATCCTTGGGAACGAATTCAGTTAAAATATTTACAAGTGTTTCCATAGAGGATCTCCTTTTTTCACTATCAACAACTACGATACCATTCTCAATTGCATAATCCGAAAAATAGATATCAGATCGGGTTTCACGCTTACGTATCCTATTAAAATAGTCTTTATTCATACGAAATACTCCAAGTGTAACATCTCTCAGGTGGGAGCCATTTATCTCTTGGAACAATCTCTTTAGGAATAGTGAATATATTTCAAACCAGTCATCTATCAAAATTATTGGATCGAAGCATAGTCTGACCTGCCATCCACTATCCAGTGCACTCTTTATGGCATTGACCCTACTTTTTAATGGTGGTGCGGTAGACTCATATTTGGCACATATGGGTTCTGGAGAAAGTGTCCAAGATAAGATAACATTTTCACTGGGCTCTATGTCCTTGATCGCACCAAAGAGAGCACTTTTTGTACGAATCTCAAGGATGGTATCTCTTTTTCCATCAATATAATTGATCCAGCGACGTGACAAAGGTAATATGTTCTCCATGGCCAAGAGATCTGTATTGTAAGATATGGACACAACTGTCGGTCTGGATGGATCGCGAGGATCTGACACCTCCCTGTCAATGGCATCCATCATGTCATCCTCATTAACAAAGACCACAAGATTCCCAGAATTATACATTCCCTGTAAATAACAATAATCACAATTATATATACAATTCAATATGGGAGTATTATAAAAGACATTAGGTGTGTCATAGTCCTGAATAATATTGGACGCAGGATAGAGGTATGGTTCTTTCTTTTTGGCCAATATTAATTTCATAGACAATTTTTGAACTTGGAAATCCTGTCCAGGACGATTGAAGAGATCTTTATAGTGGTCGATCATTACAATGCTTGAACTTGAGAATTTTGATAATGCCAGATCTGTGAGCGGGTATCCAACTACATCTTTCTCAACATAGATGTGAGAAAAATTAGGTTTCAAGTTTTTCACGGATAGCCCTAAAGATATTTTTTTGGTCTACTTTTGTCATTGGCCTTTTAGCATTGATCTCTGGCAATGAAATGCTTGAATTATGGAGTCTATAACTTTTTACGGTATTCATTAACTGATTTACCTGCGTGACTGTCAATAGATATTGTTCTTTATTATGCGTTATCCAGTCCATATCTGTTTTAGATAGTATTGGGCCATTTATCCTACCAAGTAATTTATATTTGTCAATGAAGTAGGTGATCTTATCCATTTTCCCCATTAGCAACGAAGAAATCATATCATGGTCAAATTCTGATTCGTGAGTTTCCATATGATCCGAGACTAGCTTGATGATCGCAATATTATGAATAGGAACGATCTTCGAACAAACCGAAAATATTTCAGAAGCCTCCATGTCCACCAGAGAATCATACTGACCTCCGCCATCATAAACCCCCCTTTGTACCGTCGTTATAGAGTTTTCTATTAATGGGTGATCAATGAGGATATCTGGATAGTATGTTTGATTCGTTGAATCATCAATGATCTTATTGATCAAGAATAACTGGCCTATTCTTGTTTGGTTCTTCTTCCCTCCGGCAACACCAATATTGATAAACTGAATTACCGTATCATCAAAAGATCTGAAAAATTTATGGATGCGTGCTCTGATATTTTTTCTGCCAACCCCCACTCCTATCAAAGCAATTCCTATATCATTATTTATGAAATATGGAAAGTTAAAAGCCTTATCTCGCTTCAATCCAAGGTATTGAATAAAAGGGTCAGATTCTGCTTTCAGCGCAGTAATGATACACTGCATTCGATCGATCAAAAGAAGGAGAAACGAATGATCTTTCTTTTTGGCCTATATTTGGACTTCCAAGGTTTTTTACCTTCCCAAGAGAATTTCAAACCTCTCTTACGTCCCTCAGGACCATACATGAACTCACTTTGTTTTTCCTTTTTCTGCATATCAAGACTTATTGACTCAAGAACAAGGTTCTTCGTAGATCGATCCAAACGATCAAAATCCTCGTATATGATATCGCTTCCAAAACGTGCACCTACCAACTTCAATAATTTCCCTACTAAATAAAAAGCAATGCCCCCACCAACTCCAATTAGTAATTCTTCTTCTGAGACATATGATTCCTCCAAGTGACCTGCCGCACCCAGGCCTGCAGTTGCTGCTAGCATCAAGGATCCGAGAAAAATACACGGCGTTCCAACATAGGAATATGATTTCTCTGCATATCGAACCTCTACAAGATTTCTTATTGGAACGGTCATGAGCACAACCTCATCTTCCCAAAAGATCACTTTTTTATTTTTTAATGTAAAATGATTTGAAGAGGTAAAAATATCATCTGTTCGGGTAAACAATTGTATGCGCTGCGCCTGAACAATTGAAAAAAGAAGTTGTAGAATTAAAAGATATCTCATGAGATTCTCATACCAAATTTATAAAATAGATACCAAGGCATTCATTAAAACATCTATGTCCTTTTTATTATTATAGACCTGAATAGATGATCGTATGTAATTATTTCCCTGCCATTCGACAATAGGGATCTCAATTTTATATTCATTCCAAAGTATATCTTTGATATTGCGAGGGGCATTTGATGGTAATGGGTGTGAGACCATCTGACCGACCCAGTCACCTCCATCTGAGATTGGTCTTGTACCAAGCACAGATTCAAATCCTGAGAAAATTTCAAGATTCAATTGACGACAAACCTTTTGCAGTGGATGAATATGGTCAAGGTAAAAATCGATTGATCTTTTGATGGTCAAAAAGGATGACATGTCTCTTGTCCCTTGCCACTGAAAATCTTGGAGAAATTCTGATGGACCCGGGTCATCTCCATCTTTACCCCAACTATATATGACCGGTTTGATCCAATCATGGTGTACTTCCTTCACATAGAGGAAAGAACTTCCCTTAGGTCCACAGAGCCATTTGTGAATGGCTCCAGTAAAAAAATCACACTCTAATTTATGAATATCAATGTCAATATGGCCGGGTACATGTGCACCATCCACAATGGTCATTATCCCCTGAGTGTTCGCTCTATCAATGATACGTTTTATTGGAAAAATAAGTGCTGTTGGACTTGTGATCTGGGAAATGAAAATGACCTTTGTCCTTTCAGTGACACCTTTCCAAAAAGCATCAAGAAAATCATCTTCAGAATGAATTGGTAATGGAATTTTCTGCTGAATAATGTCCACACCATTTTTTTTACCCCAAATATTCCATGCTCTTATCATTGCACCATACTCATGGTCTGTCATCAATACCTCATCACCAATATTCAGTCTCAAACTGTGTATGACATTGGCAATGGCCGAGGTAGGGTTCTGGAAAAACAAGATCTCTCCCTCATCACAACCAACAAATTCACTCAAAGCTATTCTAGAATTCTTAAGGGCATCCCACATCCCATCAGTAATAAACTGAACAGGTTGTTTCTCTAAGATTCTCTGCCATCTTTGATATTCTTCAAAGACAGGGATTGGACAAGAGCCATAGGACCCATGGTTCAGAAAGGTAATGTCTGGATCAAGTAGAAATTGTTTCTTCAAGTTGTTCACTTGTATGATAGACCTTATATCTTTTATTAGTTGATATCAACTAATATGGTAATGGTCTCATTCTACGATAACCAAAATAAAAAAGGAGGATGTGAACTATTCCAATAAATTCAAATCCAAGTATGTACCAAGGCCATTCTCCAATGACCATAGGATTATTGACCATGGGTCTTTCAGCCAAGTACATATAGTTTGATCCAATCAAATAGTTAGACGCACCGATGGATAATATAAGAACCTGGCAAAATAATATCACCCTGTACCATGATGATCCTGTGACCCTATGGCCTAAAACAATGGCAAGAAACAATGGGACCAGGATTATACCAGTATGACTAACATAATATTTAAAGATGAGGAAAGGTAAGGGACCATGATTCAACTGAGGGGTCAAGATCGCATGTAGAGCTCCTGGCGAACCGATCAATGCTAAAAACTCAAAACCAGATTGATCTGGTCTAAGCATCATGATCCCCGCAAGTATCCCTGATATGCCGCAAAGATGAATTGGCAAAGATGTCTTCATATCCCACAAACCCAAATGATATAGATAAAATTGCTGTGTTATCTCAACCAATATGAGAGTTATGCCCATGGACATCATCAACACTTTCCTTTTGTCTGGGGGAATGCTGATAGCGATCTGAACTATGGCAAAGGAAATGATTATTGATAAAATGATTCCTAACCACCAGATAAAGGATAATGGCTCAATTACAGTTGGGGAACTCACTCTATGTTCAGAAACGTCTTATTCTTCTAGATAACAGTACTGCATGCTCAACCAAATTTGAGAGAGTTGCATCATCTAGAGATTTGGAAAAAAGTGTACCAGAGATCTTTTGAATCTCCTCTTGGGTGATCTTATGAAATTCTAGCGAGGGTTGTTGGATCGATACCTTGATATTCTCCCGATCTCCTTCTTCCCAATCCACATCAAATTCATCAAATATATGTTGGATCAATGAGATCTGGTCTCTTTGACTCATCCCAATCTTTTTAAGAAATGCGAAGAACTTGCCCATTGAGACCTGCAAACCAGTGAGGTAGCCAGCACGCGTTAAGTTCTTTCTATGGTCATTTTCATGTGCCAAGGTCTTTTTGATGATGCTCAGGATTGAGTGTACCTGTCTCATGGCCTTGTGGTTAGAATTTGGGTCGGTGGAATGTCTTGGCGATCCAATCTCAGGGTCATCCAATATTAGTTCAACTCTGACCAATTGGTTCTTAACAACATCGGAATAATAGGCACGCATTCTTTGGGTAACACTTGTCCTTTCTTTTTTCGGTAACATCATAAAATAGAGCGCATCTTTTAATAGAGATGCCGCCTTATTGATCAGGTCATCCTGTTTTTGATCTGGATCAAGGAAAGATATCTGGAGATTTGCACTGTATCTGATGAGAGGACTATCAGCATGTGAAAGTGTTGCCAATAGTTTATCCAAATTTTTCTCGAAAAATGATTCTATGTTCTTCAATATGGAATCTGGGTCATGCTTCTGTCTAAGCTGCCGAGTGGTCAAAATATTTTTCATTATATACTAAATGTAGGGTTTGTTCATCATTTAAAGCAACGAGGCAAAGCCAATTACTTTAAAAGAATGATCTTTTGTGTTTTAATGGCCTTGCCGCTTACGAGCCTTGCAAAATACATACCAGATGAGTTTCGCTCTGCATTCCACCTTACTTTATAACTTCCAGGGAGTCTATGACCACTGACCAGCGATTTGATCTCTCTACCCTGAATATCAAATATGGATAGAACGATGTTTTGAGCGGCATCTGAGTTGGGAATGTCAAATTGAATTGTTGTGACTGGATTAAATGGATTAGGATATGCTGGATATAGTTCAAGTTCAGATGGAATAGGTTCATGATTTACCTTGAAGTGGCCTTTCTGTACTTCTGAAATATTTCGATTATCCAAAGAATAGTTAATGAATACTTCTGATTCTTGCTCCATGGTGATCTTGATCGAGTCCTTGTAGAGAAGTCCTGTCCTTGCAAATTCCATTATTGAATAACCTTTACCTGGGTAGTGATCAATAAGGTACATCTCTCCTTCTCCAGTGGATGTTTGAGAGAATCGTATTGGCGGGTCGGTATTGTCATAGCTGATCTGAATTCTACCCGAGGAGATACTATCACCAATGAAGAGAAGGAGTTCATCACCAAATTGCGCCATGTCTAGTGGTCTGCCAACTAGTATTGTATCTTCTATGATCTGTCCAAATTCTTTCTGATACCATGACCATATCTGAACAAAGGCCATGCCATCCTCTATGTCAAATTTACTATTAGGGGTGGAAATGAAATGTGGCACTGTCCCTGAAACGGGGCCAAGCTCATAGTTAAAATTCTTCAGTTTCCAGTTTTCCACAAGATTCCATAGATCACCATGGGTAATTTCAGAATCCAGGTCATAGTCACCTAAGATCGGGGTAGCATAGGTGTAGGCAATATCTACTGTAGTAAGACCTGCCTCATCTTCCATATATGAAAAATTCACTGTTATACTGTCATAGCTCGCGAATGGAGGCTGAAGAATGATGTTGAGTGAAGAGTCCAGACGCGTGAAATCAAATTGGACTGAACCAATCGCCTTTGATGTTACGGTAAAGTCCAAGGAAACTACCTTTTCATTGAAACCAAATGTGATGGGAGTATTTTCCATCAATACAATGAACGAATCTATCGGAACTGAGATTGAGTCCACGCTAGGAGGCAAAATATCATTCAATCTAGTTGTATCTGTATATGTAGATGATGAAAACTGATTCCCTGATTCATCAAATAGTGAAACACCCTCCGTTGGCGCAAGAACTATAAATTCATTTCCATTTGGTGTATGATTGTATTCAAGATTGACACGGATATTTATTTCACCACCAGTTAGGAAGTTACTATCGGTCCTAGTCAAGCTTGTGACTGTACATGCGTCCATTTGACTACCATTTGGTATGATCGTGGCCACTATATCCTCAAGATTCATTGTACCTGTTACGTCATCATTCCCAAATATCTGATCATCAAATTCAAGATCAATATATGAATTATCAAATGCCAATGTTGAAGAATCAACTGAGGGAGGTATGTAGTCTTGTATCGTGAAAGTTGCTGAAAAATCAAATTCGATCGTATTGCCATTTTCATCTGCCAGTATAGCTGAAAAGGTAAAATAGACAACACCATCGCTATCATAATCACTTTGAGGTACCACATAAAGCGTAGGTGGACTGCCTTCCATGACAAGATCGAATGGTATATCCGCATCTGTACTATCAGCATATTGCAATGTCACGAATGTTTCTAATTCAGACAATGTCACCAATTCTCCTGTATCCGGATCATATAAATTGTCTGTAAAGGTCATTGAAAGTGTATCATCCTGATTAACATTCACTGCGCCATCCTCAGCATCTGAATTCCCACTGGGTGGTAACTGATCAAAAAGATCTATCAGGCCGGTATTCTCTGATTGTGGAACTATGACACCTGAAGAATTAAATATTCTGTCTTCACCAGAAGGAGAAATAAAAATAGTCTCCACTCCAGAAGGAAGATCATCAAAGTTCATATGGAAACGTACGGTCTCTTCACCACCTGTCAAGTTGTTCCCTGATGTTGTGGTCAGATCCGTTATGGTGACAGTCGTTGCATTGCCTCCATTTGAATTAAGAATGACCTGGACATCATCCACCTCGATTATATCTGTTTGATCAGAATTGCCATAGATACCATTTGAGAATGTCACATCCAAATACTCATTGCTATCTGGTAAAAAATGATCCAGTATTTGAGCGGATGCATTAAAGGTCATCGTCGCTGTGACACTGGATGGATGCATTGGATTGCCTGCCTGGTCAAAGATCGATGAACCATCCGCTGGTGCAAATAAGATCGTCTCTGAACCAGATGGTGCACCATCCAACTGTACATAGGAATAGATCAATGATTCGCCACCTGATAACAATGCTCCTGTGTAATTACTCATCTCAAGGATGGTAACAGAACCACAGTTTCCTCCATTGGGGTCAAAGGTGTGAGCAAGGTCATCTAATTCGATCCCGCCTGTACCTGAATTTGTTGAGTAGACTCCCTCACTAAAATCAATATAGCAATATTGGTTTGTACTTGCTAGACCACTAGACTCTATCAAGGGTGGTGATTCATCTGCTGTTTGAAACTGTATGGTGTCATTCCCCAGTTCATTTCCATTGGCATCTTGTATGTTTGATAGAACAACCTGAATAAATGCATATTCTGGAAGATCACTATCAGGATCGATCGTGAAATTTTGGTCATTGGATGTACTTATTGAATAGTCAATACTCTCAGCAGTTTCAGAATTAATCAATGCCATGGAATTAGTGGAGTTTGAGTCATCGATGTTGGAGCCCTCGCTGTTTCGTATCGGTTCAGAGAAATCAATGACTATGTTTGAATTAGTGGCAATGTCGATCGATCCATCCTCAGGCATGGTTGACTGTAGATAAGGCGGAATCTGGTCTGATAGTCCCTGAGTTACCGTGGCACTTCGAAGAAGCCCAATTCCAAAGGAGTTGAAGATAGACGCATCCGTTAACGTACGAACAGTGATCTGTTCCTGACCCGTGGATTCTCCATCAACACCGATGACAAAACGAATGGTGTCCTCTCCTCCTACTAGTGGACCTCCTGATGTATTGGATAGATAATCGATCGTCACTCCAGTTGCAGTACCACCATTCGGGTCAAATGTTACCTCAAAATCAGAAGCGACCACGGCACCACTGGTCGTTGCCTCTGTATACATGCCCTCACTAAACTGAATCTCCAAATAACTATCGTCTGATGCGATCGCTGAACCAATGATCTCTGGAAGAGTACCAACTGCAACCTTATAATTGCCTGTATCACCATTCCAACCATCTACAACAATATAATAGGTGCCTGCAGCAAGAGTAATACTGTCAATGATACTAGCAAAATATGGTGGGTCTACACTTGCCTCAGGACAAAAATCTTGTGTCCCATCATCGAATTCAGTCAAAGAGACCGGGTTACCACATTCATCTTTTATAGCTAATATAGTATCAAAGTCGGTCAGTGGATCACAGGTATCAACATAAAGATTCTTCTGTGTCGGGATTGTTATCTCATAGGCATAATCAACACCATGTCCATAACTCTGGAATTCCCAATCATCACCCATGCTCTCATCCAATTCTCCCGAGTGGAAGAATGGTAAAGCAACGATCACAGAATCCACACACTCTCCGGACCCTAGACATAGGTCATTATCCTCATAGACATCAGAGTCCCAGTAACCTTCACCAGAGTTTGTGAGTGTACCATCATTTCCACTGCCAGTAAGATCGGTTATGGTAGCATCATTTCCATCATTGAAATTCCAGTAACCTATCAGTCCATCATCACCTATTGGAGAATTGCACATCACGCTCTGCAATGTTGCTGCATCCAGTGCGTTGTTCCAAAGACGAACCTCATCTATACCACCATTGAAATATCCATCCGATCCTCCTGGATTATTATCGCTCTTCCCGATCTTCATCTCCATCGTTTCGATAAAGTCCCAGTTCACATTGCCACCTTCCGTATCAAAGCTAGCCTGCTCCTCACCATTCTTGAATATTTTTGCCTGTCCTGTTGTAACATCATAGGTACCCGCAACATGGGTCCATACGTCTTGATCCAATGTCATTCCTGGCCATAATTGCAGTCCATCACCATATATGTCATATGCCCCAGTGCCTACGCTTAGCATGAAACGTAGTTCACCATCAAAGTATTGTAGTGTGAATCCAGACTCTTCTGTGGGGCCTCCCAGTCTAAAGTAGTGTACGATCGGGGCAAAGTCTGAATATCCGGGCAACTCTGGATTTACCCAACATTCAATGGTCATTCCTGTCTCTGCCTGAAGGGATGCACTGCTTGGAATATTCACATAATCATTTTCATTGAAAGTAAAGCTACTGTCTTGAGCCCATAGCTGAATGTTAATGAGCATGATAATGCATGTTAAATGAGATCTATTCCACATTGATGTACCCAGAACCATAGTCATTGATCGTCACTAAAGCATTATTTTCATCTCGTAGTGTTGTGTTTGGTCCATATAATAGTTCAGACTCCCCTGTTGAGATCGTTGAAAAATACACTGTGGCTATTGACCAGGTGCCACCCTGACTCTGATCAGAATCCATATCAGGAAGATAATATATGAATACATCGAGGATTCCTTGCTCATCTACAGTGATCTCCATTGGAGGATTCGTGCCCGTAAAAAATGGGCCTGGTACCACAGAATCAACTGTCACACTGCCCCAATCATACCTAATGTCCAGGTGTGCTGCTGCTGCTGGGTTTAATTTTAATCCATATAGTTCAACAGAGATCGCATCACCAACATTAGCGCTGATCTCTGGTGGATGGAAAAATAGCGCTGGTGGGTCTAGATCCATATTGCTGGGATCGAAGGGATTGTCCAGTTCATATTCTGCATCCTCACATGAGAAGCTTAATATTACTAGAGTGAGACCTAGGACCTTGATGAAACTAAAAATTGAAATTGAATTGTATCTGATTGACATCAGGGTTGTACTCTAGATCAAAAAAATATTCTCCATCAAAATAGTCATCGCTTGGGGCAACTAGATAGGCATGGGCCATGTTCACGATCCAGATCGATGCCGCCACGCCGCGAATACTCTTCATAAATGAGTTATATCTACGAGAATCTGCAGCATATTGTATGACCTTGGGTCGTAAACCCTCAAGATCGTGTGGATCGGTTCCATCTTGATATGAATCATAATTTTTCTCAAAACCGCCCCATGCCTTGTTATACTGATAATATGATATCAATGCGGCCAAGCCCAGTGTTGCCTCAGTGCCCATGAATCCATAGCCTGGATATTTTCTATGTACCCAGATCTGACCACTTCCAGGTATTGCGGTTGACATCATCAGGGCCTTGATCTTTGTAGGTATCGATGGGAGTTTGAACCATTCTCTCTTTCGATCAATGTCTCCTGTGATCGCAACCTCAGATGTGTCTGTGCCAACAGATAGGGTGTCAGGTACTGGAAGTCCGCTCACATTGTAGGCCATTTTTTTCATTTCAAGTAATAGACTGTCAGTGAGGCCACTACTGTTCATTGCAAATTCATTGAGCATTGTCTCCATATCAACAGAAAACAAACGTCCACTGATCAAAAATTCATTATCTTCTTTTTTCTGAATATTGCCTGCGATGACATAATTGACATTCAGCCGTTTACCAAGGTCGATCGCACACTCTTGGCTCCAGCATGCCCAGTAATCCTTTTTCCTTGGATAGAAGATATTGATCTCATTGGTCAGGCCACGATCCTGAACCTGAAAGATCCCCAGTTCACGGATGGTCTCTCTAAGTTCTTCTGTCAAGAATTCTGTAAGAGGATCAGATATAGCCCAACCCTCGAACCTAAGGACAGCCAATTGGTTGCCTGTCCTCATGGAAACAGATTTTGTGGTCTCTGATGAAAAACAGAAACTCACAAGATGTAATATGATTATTCCTCGGATCACTGACATCATTGTCATACAGGGCTTTTTTCACGCCCTTCCCTGAAACTTACATCAGAGAATGAAATTGTCAAAGAAAGACGTTAAATATCAATATCGTCTAAAATTGTTTTAGAGGATTGTCCCTGTACCACTGATCAAGATACACTGACAAGATTCTATTTATACTTTTTTCCACATCTCCATGTATTTTATTGGATGTGGTCTGGCCAATGACCTCTTGTGAAAAGACCTTGCTGGTCATGAGTTTCTTTGTGATCAATGTGTCAGCCATCGAGCGATAATAATCATCCTCGGATATTCCATAATTATAGACACTGAACATCACTAAAAATGAAGAAACCTTTTCAATCCTTGAATCCAAGATACTCACATCCACTACCATCTTAGGCATCTGGCCTTCTACAAACTCAATGCCATGCTCCATGAGTCTGAGTTCAATGAAACTAAGGACTCGTTTCTCCCATACACCATCCTCAATGCCTTTGACATTGAGATCAAATGTCAGGTCCTCTAGTCCTTTAAGGTTTCCCTCGTGCCACTTGCCCTGTGAAAAAACGACAGAGCAAAGGAGACTAAGCCCTAGAAATACTGATCTTATGTTCAAAATATAAATTCAATGTCCAGGGCTTTATCATTCACCCTGGTCGATACCGACCCACACATGATCATCCTCCACCTTGGTCCTAAAGGTCTCAAGTGGAGTGGGCTCCATTACCATCATCTTCTTCATATCTGGATCGAACTTTGAAAATAACCACATCATGAATTTTTCAAATCCCTTTACGTTTAACCATGCTTTTACTTCACCTGTATCGTATGAGAAATCACTAGAATGAAATTTGCAGTGTATGGTCTTGTCCTTTTTATTACATCCACCCATATTCAAAGCCAGGCCCAAATGTGGACATCTATTGTTAATGGCGTGAAACTTGTCATTATCCTTGATAACTAGTATGTCATCTCGCTTGACCTTGATCATTTGCTCAGGATCTTCATCAAAACTTTTTGTTTCTGCTAGTCTTGTCCATTGAATGTTTTGTTCACTCATCAATCACTCCTTAATTCAATTATTCCTACTCCGATTCCATTCCAACCCAAATAAATCCATCCTGTATTTTGGTTCTGTATACATCAACTGGGATCTTTTCCATCTTGGCAATTTCCTGTGCCTCAGCGTTTAGTCCTACCTTGCCAAGCATTTTTTGAAAATTACTTATTTTCATCCACTCTCTCACTTCGCCGGTCTTATAGCAAAATGCGCTTTTATGCCAACGACAAGCTATGGTCTCATTTTGCACATCAATGTCACTCCCTTCTAGACTGAGATATGCATGAGGACATTTGTCATTCAATGCAAAAAAATAGTCATCTATATTGACAATAAGAATGTCTTCCCTCTTTATCTTGAATACTTGTTGTTTGTTTTCTTCAAAGGTCTCTATCTCAGAACATTTGGTCCATAAGACATCCTCCTCAATTCTTTCATTATCTTTTTCTTCGTCGGAGGAAAAATCAATATCCTCGATCTCATAAAGGGTAACTCGTCCTTCTATTCCTGGAAGATTCGTTCGCATGAAATCCTTTATGACAAGGGTCTCTTGTATCTCATTATGAGTCTCTTCGGATATCAGCACACGGGACTGAAATTGTTTATTTGCTGACTCAACTCGACTTGCAAAGTTCATTGCGTCTCCGATGGCTGTCAATCGCTTTGATCTTCCAGCGCCAATGTCTCCAACGACAGCCTCTCCCCAATGAATGCCAACACCAATGTCAAAGTCTTGCCCGTACATCGTCTTGAGGTAGGGCTTCATATCATCCATCTCCGCACACATGTCCAGGGCACTTTTGACCGCATGTTGAACAGGGTGTTCTTCATTATTCAAACCAAAGATAGCCACCATGCCATCCCCAATATAGTTGTCGACTGTTCCATGATTCTCTTCCACAACTCTGACCATCCTGTTGAAATATCTATTTAATATGAATACGACATCATAGGGAGTTAATTTTTCAGAGAATGGTGTAAAACCTCTAATGTCACTGAACAAAATCGCAATTTTCTTTGTCTCGCCCAATCTACCAGAGACACCCGCCTGAGAAACAGATGCAATGTCTTCCTTGTTCAAGACCAATCGACGCACGACAATATCTCCGGTCACAGTGGTCTGACATGCCAATCTGAATTCCTCTGTCGTATGGACCTTGCTCTTCAAGGACAATTCTGTCTCAGTCTCAGGAGAGCAGTTCTCAATCCCCTCTAGTATGAGCAATCTACATGTGGTACACTTACCCTCTCCGCCACAGGCATTTACATGAGGAATTCCATTCCTGGCAGCCGTCCGGAGTATCGTTTCTCCCTGTTCTGACTCATATATCTTATTGTCTGGTAAAAAATCTATCTTTGGCATAACTATTCGAATCTTTTGAAAATGTTAGCATCATTCTTAAATGTCTTAAACTCCAGAGCATTGCCACTAGGATCAGCGATAAAGAAGGTCCCTTGTTCTCCTGGACTATCTTTAAATCTTATTCTGGGCTCGATCAAGAATTCAACAGCGTTCTTTTTGATCGTCTCACAGAGTTCTTCCCATTTGTCCCAAGGCAGTATCACTCCAAAGTGTCGTGATGGTACCTGGTCACCGTCCACCTCGTTATTTTTTGTCACTATACAATCTTCGGGCGAGAGGTGCGCCACGACCTGATGTCCGTACAGGTCAAAATCCATCCATTTATCTGATTGCCTACCGATGCCACACCCTAGTAGGTCAGCATAAAAACCTCTTGCCATCTCAAGGTCATGTACTGGAAATGCAAGGTGAAATCTTGGTATATCCATGAAAAATCAAAATTGTCATCTAATCACTGCAAACTTACCAATTTTTTCATCACTATCTGTCTCATTTTCAATATGGTAGAGGTACAGCCCTGGTGCAACCTCCTGGTTATTGACCGTTCTCATGTCCCACCATAAATTCCCAGAGGACTCATCATCATGCTCCAATTGATAGACCAATTCTCCAGCGATGGTGAATATGCTGATCTTGCACTTACTTGGTAGATTAGTAAATCGTATTCTTCTCTCAAATTCTGATTCCTTGAATCTTGATCTGGAGAAGTATGGGTTTGGTACAACCTTTACATTATCTAGGTTCTGTTGAGGCTGGATGCCTGGATAGGCCTGAGAAAAATTTCTATCAAGTATCGTGGTTCCCTTGGAATTTTCAATGGACGCGTATCCTTCAGGGTTGGCCCATTCATTTGGATTTGAAAAATTAGTATCGACCACTGTCTCAAACTGACCATCACCTATTGGAATGAATCTCGTGACATAGGTTGGCTCAACACCCATGTCATAGGCCACAATGGAATACGTATACTCAATCCCGTCCACTACATTATCATCAATGAATAAATATTTATATGTCACGCCATCTATCTCTCTCCACTCTGACTCATCCAACCTTATCATCTCCATGCCCGTATCATCGCCCAGATTGAACCAGGGAAAATACGGGTCTGGCCCACTTATCCCATGATCTCTACGCTGAGAACGAATACAATCATATTTATTTGAGTAAATACAATGTAGCGAGTCGTCTTCGGCAGAAAGATCAAACTGCTTGTATGGGCGCCAGCCAACGAAAAGTCCATCTGTATCATAGATCCGATCAGAGGCCGATCCCCATGTAGAACCTCCATCGGTGCTCTTATATATCTTATACCCTTCAAAATCTGAATAACCTGTCAATACATCTGTGGTGTTTTCCGCAACTTCATCCCAATATATATCCACAGACCCTGTGTCTGTCTCTGTGTAAATAGTAGGCCTTGTTGGTGGGGTAAAGCCCTGGTATCTTGAATTATACATGACCTGTGCAAAACGTGCATTGTTGATCAGGTCATCCTCATTTTGGCCAAATATTATGCAAAAAGAGAATGGGACCTCACGACCAACAGGAAGGTCGAATGGGCCACAACTCAGGAAGATCGAACAATCTAGACCCTCGGGGTCACGCAAGAACGCTGTCTCCTCAAGAAGACCCTCTAGAGAATCAAAGTGAGGGTTTAACTCAGATGCCAGATCTGTGCCTGGATTTTGAGTATGAAAATGCCATGTCCTTTCATTGTCACTAAGGTTGGTCGTGTCACCTGCCATGATCTTATACATGATCTCTTCTTTATTTCTTGCTTGTGGGCATCCCTCTGCGCCGGTGTAGCAACTACTGCTATTGCTCTCCATCTGTGGAACACCTGGTCTACTATACCAGTCAAACCAATGCCAATCGGTCATCTTCAATGGCTCGCCTGGGAAGATATCTATGGTACCATCCTGGTCAAGGTCCACAGGGTCTGTCGCTTTAGGTGAATCTAGGAGCTGTGTTGCCACTAATCCGAATTCATTGCCCGGTGCTGACTCACCATCCATTGAATATCCTGCGGTACCACTAAATCCATCATAGTCACCGACCATTGCCATTGATATGAGCATTCTCTCATTGTTCAATTCAAAGATCTCCCAATAGTATTTCATAAAATCATCATCATTTGTATGATAGGAAGCGTTATACCCACTCTCATCTCCTACCAAGACATCCGCATCAAAATAGAACCCCAATGAGGTACCCTCATAGTTGAATCCCTTTCCATGGTTCAACTTTGTACCATCTGGAAGCACCATTCCCTCCCCACATTTCTGGTTGCCAAAATCATCATATATAGGTTCTCCATTCTCATCCTCAGCACACCAATCCCCGCTCTCATTACGAACCTTGACCGTAACAAATAGAATATCCTCTGCATAGGAGACGCCATATGAATGGGCCTCTGCCATGACACGCAATCCCATCGGATATCCTGTCTGTTCATAATCATCATTGGTATTGACATTGTTTCCACGATGGGCCCAGCGATCATCAAACTCCATATACACCTCCATGTCAGATATGAACCTACCCTCGACCTGCTCCCAGCAATCTGGGTCTTTCCTTGACTGGGAACAACCGGGAAGATTGATATTGTAGTCTTGCGACCACCAACCCGGCCAAAAGGATTCACTCACTCCCATATTCTCATTATAACGTTCAGGCCAAGTATCGGAGAAGGAGCTATGGGCCAAAAGCGGATACGTGTCACCCGGGTCAGTGACGTAAGTATCACCAAAGATGTCACCATTCTTGACGTTTGTGTTATGTGTATTGACACGTGCCATCGTGGAGGCATGCCATTCACCATTGGGAGAGTTCTGAATCCTTGACAACCATGACTCGGCAACATTATAGCCATAATACATATACTCGTCGTCTTGTGTCCATTCCTCAAGATCCTCACCATAACTATAGAAATCAAATTGGTCTTCTCTTCGAATTAACTTTGGTCTCAATGCCCAAGGATAGATAAATCCAATTCTTGCATTGGATCGATTGGGATCCAGCTCTCCAAATGAGGATAGGATTATCTTTTTAAGATCATGATCGACGGACCATTGATAGGGAGCATCAAAAAACTCCTTCGATACCTTTTTTGCAATGCTATCTGGTTGCCAGATACCATCATCGTCTTGTGCGTTGAACAAGATGCCAACGAAAACGGTATCTTCATCATTGAACCAGCGGTCATATGCCTCGCTTGACTCCCATACTCCATAGAGAGTGATCCCATCAACGTCAACAATGTTCTCTAGATTGTTCCAGGTAAAATCACTGGAATATTCATGTCCAGGGACTCCTGCCAAAAAAGCCACAGAAGGTAAATATGAATATCCATTCCATATGCCCATGGGATGCTCATCCCAGTTGATGATATTACCATAGTTTGATATGGCCGTTTGGGCCTTGCCCTGAAGAAGATATCCGATCGCCCTATCACTCATCGGGTTTGTTGGAAAGGGATTATCACCGATCTTTGCAACTTGATCTTGTTTGAATCTATCTCTGTAAGGTGATTGGAGAAATTTACTTTCCTCTGATGCTAGAATAGTAAAGAGGAATATCGCTAGTAGATATCTTTTCATCTCATTTCATCAACTTATGACCTGTCTCAAAGTATCTAGACCAATGTTTCCACCACAGATGACAACAGCCACCTTTTTACCCTTTAATTCATCTTTCATTTTCAATAATGCTGCGACCGCTGTTCCCGCAGCACCTTCTAGGAGTTGGTGCTCATGCTGCATGTAGAGGACCATGGCATTTTTGATCTCATCTTCGGTCACTAGGACCGTATCATCTATCAGGTTACAGCACAGTGGAAAGGTAATGGAATTCTTTTCTACTCCACCTGCAGTACCATCACTTAGAGTAGGAGTTGACTCAAGTTCCAAGACCTCACCCGCTTCCATGGAATGGATCATGACAGCGGAATTCTCCGGAGAACATCCAATGATCTTTATATTCGGCCATGCTGATCTCAGGTAAGATGCTGTTCCGGCCATAAGACCTCCTCCTCCAACTGATATTATAATAGCATCTAGTTCCTCGGATTGGGATTCTATCTCCATGCCCAAGGTTCCCTGTCCGGCCACGACCTGAATATCATTATAAGGGGACACATATGTCACTTGATCTTGGCTAGAGACCTCTCTGGCCCTTGCCTCTGCCTCAACACAATCATTGCCAAAGATCGTGATATTGGCTCCATAATTTTTCATATTTGATAATTTGGCATCAGATGATCCCTCAGGGACATATATGCTGCAATCGATCTTGGCCTTACTAGATGCATAGGCAACAGCCGCACCATGATTGCCAGTTGATGCAGAGTATACACCTCTCTCTTTTTCTAGATCGGTCATACCAAGGATCTTATTCAATGCCCCTCTTACCTTGAATGAACCTGTGACCTGTTGGCTCTCCAACTTAAAATACACCTCACCATCCAATAGCCTTGAGAATGACCTCGAGTGAGACATTGTGGTTCTTCTTGCAAAAAGCTCTACTCTAGCTACAGCGTCCAATATCTCTTGGTGTAGATCCATATGAATTATCTCTGACCTAATTTAAATGAACTGAGACAGGACCGAGTTCAATCATCCTTGAAATGTCTTTTCCCTGCCAGGGATCTTTCATATTCGTTCTTACTTAGGATATTCTCATCCAAGACCATGTCTGTCTTTAGGATGGCATCCAAAAAAGAATCAAGTTTATTCGGGTCCTTTCTAACCTCTTGATCAATATAGTTATAGTCCACATTGATACAAATGGCTCCAACCAAACCATAGCCTTCTCTGTAGATGGGCATTGTGGTACATTTAAATTTCCTCGATCCAATATTGAGTTCGTAGTTGAGCTTGTCTTGATTTTGCAGACCTCTCATTTTCAGGTCATGCACCAAGTTTGTCGCAGGGGCATCTACATTTCTACCCGTGACGTTATTCTTGATGTGATAGAGTGCTTTTGACGGATTTGTCAGATTGTGTAGGAGAATCTCCATGCCTGTGTCTGGAAAACTATCTCCAATGAGACGAACGATCCGCTTATAGTTATCTAGAAATTTTATTGTATCATCAATGATCTTGTCTCCATCATATTTTCGATAAAGCCTTGTGTAGTCGTTCCTATCTGAACCCTTCAAATTATTTTGGACATTATTTTGTTCTCCTATCAAGATCAATTGCCTTGCAGCCGTATTATCATGATTACGAAGCAGATGGCCTACACCTGTCTTAAATTTTTCAATGTCAAAAAATAGATTTTTATTATCATCAAGATCAAATGGATAAAATTCATGCTCATCCAAGTTTGTTCCTCCCTGTAATTTTCTTTCCCTGAATTTTCCAAAGAGAAATCCAAAAAAAAGCAGGATCACGGACGCGCCTATGTTGACTAAGAGTTCGGTAAACATTATGTCATTAATTTTATTTTATTGATATAATCTACTTATTATGCCAGAAACAAAAAACCCCACGAATGTGGGGATTCAATATGATACTGACATAAGAGTATAAAATATGACATGGCCTCAGTTGCAGATGTAGATCTCCATCTCTATCCTATCAATGGGATTATCCCTATTGTCCACAGGGACATTGACGATCTGATCGACGATGTTCATTCCTTCCAATACCTTTCCAAAGATCGTGTATCTATTATCAAGGTCTGGAGAATCTTTGACACATATGAAAAATTGACTACCAGCGCTATCTTTTTCTTGTCCTCTCGCCATGGACAGAGTGCCCCTCTCATGTCGCATATCATTGAACTCAGCAGGGACTCTCCATGACAGGGGATCTTTTTTATCACCAATTCCATGGAAAGAGGATGCCGATCCTCCTTTGCCGTGTATCTTGCGATTGGTCATCCTGCTGTTAGGGTCTCCACCCTGAATGACAAAGTTTGGTATGACCCGATGGAAGATGGTACCGTTATAATATCCAGCGTTCACATGTCCTTTGAAATTCTCCACATGAACCGGTGACTCATCATCAAATAAATTGATGATGATCTCACCATAATTCGTTTTAATGCATGCAAATTCAATCGGTCGCCCACTCTGCTCCCAATACTCCCACGGCTCTATCCGTTCTCCATTTAAGTATTCACCCTTAGAATACCTCTCACCACCTGCATACCATTGAGTTGAGGAACCATCTTTGATCCCATCCTTAAAATTATTTTCAGATCCTATGTTTCCATTTTCATGGTATTCGACCCACCTACCGTGACG
>CALCSS010000046.1 GCA_937893835.1 uncultured Fidelibacterota bacterium | reverse complement strand
CGTTTCTCTCACCAGGTTCATGAGCACATCGTATCCGGCCGCAAGTTCGTGGTAGCCCACGTTGATCACATCACAGCCGATCTTATCGTATCCCTTCAACATTGCAGAACCGCGAAAGATCTCCGACGCTCGACTGGAGTCATGAACGGACGGGACCGTGAACAATAGATCGCCCGCATCAAGTATGATGGGGTCATTCCCCTGGTACCTCAGGTCATTGACCGCAGTGATCTTCCTGGACAGACCGCCCAATGGTTTCTTTGGTCAGCCGCAGGGATCCAACTGGCCGTGCACGCTTCCCGTGACCACCAGCGTCGCCCCATCCCGCGATAGGGTGATCGTGGAAAACAGTATGAGCAGTGCCAGACAAAGGTGCTCTCTCTTGATCATTTCAATAGCATGACCTTATGGGACCTAAGGTTCTTTCCATCATTGATGATGACAAAGTATATACCAGATGACAGTGAACCACCATCACCACTCTGACCATTCCAGACCACCTCATACCTGCCCATGTCCTGCCAGCCACTGACCAGTTCCGCTATCTCCTGGCCCATGATGTTCACAACGGTCATTCTCACGTTACGAGGCTCGGGCAGTCCATAGCGTATGGTCGTTGACGGATTGAATGGATTTGGATAGTTGCCACTGATGGACAGTTCCTCAGGGATCATCGACA
The DNA here is from genome assembly GCA_937893835.1 of uncultured Fidelibacterota bacterium. Taxonomy (GTDB): domain Bacteria; phylum Fidelibacterota; class Marinisomatia; order Marinisomatales; family UBA1611; genus NZWG01. The sequence goes on along the minus strand of CALCSS010000046.1, from coordinate 2,588 downwards.
ATACGTCTCTGATCCTTGCTGCCACCTCAGACTCCTCTCCTGCGATTATCTTGACCCTTCGATCGTAGCGAGGGTCTATCACGCCTAGAGAAAATTGTTCCTCGCTTCTTAGGTCTAGGACCTTGCGGGTATTGAGATCGACCAGTCGGATATCCATGTCAGTGGGAGGATCCTTTACCATGGACCATGACAGGTCCACATCAGAGTCCGTGTTGCTCCTGACAAATGCATCCCACTCGTTGACGTCTTGGTCAAAAAGGCGGATGTCAGAGGTCAAGTCCAGTGCCTCATTCTCCATCTTGAAGAACAATGACACTCCAGGTCCTGGGGATCGTATCTCAGGGTTATCATGCCACTCAAGGGCATCATCTGCCGACTCCAAGGCCCCAAATGAATTGATATGATCGGCATGGTCACCGGCACTCACACTCAAGGACATGAGCCATCCGTTCTCCTCCACCACTCTTGCGACCGCGGTGCTCGAGTTAATGGATGGGTCCAGGGTGATGACCTGCTCGGTTGACATGCGATTGTAGATCAGGTATCCGTTCCAGGGGTCAAGCTCCGTGACGACAGGGCTCCAGCTCTCACCACTGATGCCATAGGTCAGGGGACCATAGAACTGGACCTGGTCCAGCTGCAGTGGTATCTTGAACGGATAGGGCGATCCGATGAAGTTCCAGCCCGTATTGAGGGTGATCTCTGTTCCTGACATATCACCCGTTTTCCCTGCTGGGGTATCCAGGGTCAGGTTGTCCTCTGTCTTCTGATAGATCCAATAGGATTCGTTACTGTTCAGATCGACAGGATTGTCCTTGTAAGTGCTCGACACATCATCGTACCTGAACACTCTCCAGACGGTGTTGTCCTGCGTACCCAGCTCATCCAATACCACCGTGAGTCCTGTCTCATCCAGTATGGCAGGCGTGGATATCAGCCTCCATGCGTCCATGGGAAGTCCTGTCGCATAGGCACTTCCGCTGGCCGAGTTCGTGGTCAAGGTTCCTGATGCAAAATTCACAGAGGCACCGAGGGTGTCGCTCGTACTGGTAAATCCTAGTACATCCTGAGAGACAACATAGTACAACAGACCACTCTGCGTCACAGAGCTACCTGGGATGGTCCCACTATAGGATCCCTGGCCATCATCGACCATTGCGGTGGATCCATAGGAGTCACTCCCTCCTGCTGCATAGTAGAGTGTCACACTCTCTATGCCCGAATCATCAAGGACATCCACACTTACCGTGGCATCCATGAGAACACCAGGCTCCTCTGGGTCGATGCCCAGGGATGTGGTCGATGGACCCTTCGTGTCCGTAAAACTATTGTCAGATGAATTGGATATCAATGCCCACTGACTGAATGAGGACTGGTTCTTTGCGACCACTTGACCCGTGGCAGTGTCTACCTCCGTATCGGTCAATGCGATCACCTGCCATGGCTCCGATGTCCCTGAATTTCCTGGACGCTTGGCAAGGCGTAAAGTATTAGGTGAATCGATACCTGGTAAAATACTATATGACAGTCCTATATCTGTTACAAAACTTCCTTCAATGTCGGTGGATATCTCATAATACCTCTCTGGATAGACCGGGTCGGTTATGAGACCATCCGGGTCGGTGAATGGAGTATTCTCATCGATCGGTGGGAGGGTCGATACGCCCTGAACGGTGACCGTGCCCCCATTAGAGTTCACGAAGTCCAGCACCAGTCCGATGGGATCACCATTGTCATCCGTGAAGGTGATCGGCGGCGTATTCCCAGAGGGAACGGTAACGGTCGTGTCCGTGATCTGGCTGTCGTCACCCAACAGGTTCAGGAAGATGTCCATCGTGTGCGTGCTGGACAATAATACTGAGGGGTCCTCGCCCGTGTTCGTATCAAAATAGATGTTACCATTGTAGATGCCTGGGTCCAGGTTTGCGGTGTTGACCACATTCACTGCTATGGTGCTGTCTGATGTGCCCAGTATCTGCCCCGTGCTCGCTGTCTCCAGCCACACCCAACCGGCATAGTCCGCGCTCACGGACGTGGCATAGTTCAGTGGGTAGTCTCCATCGTTAATGATCCCGAGATCGAACGAGAGATCATTGCCCAGGTAGGTGACCACGGATATGGATGTCGCCGCAAAATCAGCCGTGGGCGGTATCCAGCCCTCTCCATTGAAGTTCGCAGCAAGCAGGTCACTTGGACTCGCAGATGTGACAAAGTTCAGCGTCCCACTGACCGGTCCTCTGCTAGACGGTGTGAACGTCACACTCAAAGAGCCTGAGGATTCAGCTGGCAGCGTCAGGTCTGAGGATATGTCCGTTGAAAAGTCACTTGAGCTACTGCTGATCGATCCGATGACCAGGTCCGTGTTGCCACTATTATCATATGTGAGCACGTGGACGGAGTCCTCTCCCAGTAGTACCCCTGAAAAATCAATGGTCTTTTGTGTGAGCCTCATTCCCGATAACGTCAGAGAATCACTTCCCGTCAGATAGGTGTCACTGATCAGCACAAGGTCATCCACGTAGTATCCATCCTCAACAGGAGAGAATGTAACAATCAGGTCGGCCGATGAACCGGGCTCCAGTACCGAG
>CALCSS010000045.1 GCA_937893835.1 uncultured Fidelibacterota bacterium | reverse complement strand
AGAAAAGAAATAGATAGTGCAAAAGCAAATAGTGCTTGTCTCATTTTAGCTCCTTGGAGATTCATATTCTGTTTTAAACGGTATGCTATTATCTACTGACTTAGAATTTATAATAACCTGAGTTATTAAAAAAATAAGGAATCAATCACTTTAAGAGGATCATTTTTCTTATATGAGAAATATCGTTCACTCTCAATAAGTAGAAATAAACTCCTGAGGTAACATTCTGTCCTTTATCATTGGTACCATCCCAGTCAATTGGGGAATTACCCCTCGGCCTATTTCCATAGATCAACCTATTTACGAATCTGCCTTTCACATCGATTATGGAGAGTTCTACCATCCCTGGACTTCGTAAATAAATAGGGATCGTGGTCCTTGAATTGAATGGATTAGGGTGGTTGGGGTGCAATATGGCCTGACCAGGTAAGACCTTGTCCTCACCAATACCTACACCATCATTGACCGATATATCAAAGACCACAGGCAAATGGTCCGATGCCTCTTGCGTGTCATCCCACTCCAATCCATAATAATCTAAATAGAGGTCATCCATTGCAATGGTATTCAATATGTAGTGTTTACCTGTGTCTATTGTGGCATCTGAGTAAAAGACATAATCTAATTTACCAGGGTTGTATGATGAACCATCACTACGCCAAGTATATCCCATCCGCTTATATGTATGTCGTGAGAATAGGTCAATGATCGCAGTGGAGTCCCAGTCTGGCAAAAAATCATTTCCGTACTGTTCCTCATTTTCAATGTCTCCGATTCTGATCGTCTCTACCTGCTGCCTATAACCAACATAATTAAAATCTCCCACATGAACAAAGGGTGTACCTGGCTCTATTTCAAAAGGGCCTGAATCACTCTGGACCCAGTCTCTCCACGTGCTTGCGAACTCATCGACCTGCTGCTGTCTGTCCTCATTATTGGCACAGCACGACAAATGTGAGTTAAAGATCAGTAGATCCTTTCCAAGTTCAGCGTCTGTATCCAATAATGCAGCCATGGTTCGTTCTGAACTGATCATATTTGCATCATTGACAATTGGGAATCTTGAGAGTACGACCAGGTCCCTGTAGGTCCAGCTTGCATGCCACTGATCATTTGGAAACCATGATTGGATGACGTCATCTATCTCATTCCATTCTCCATGCTCTTGCAGGGCAATGACATCAGGGTCAATGGCTTGAATGATCCGTTTAAAATGCAACTGCCTTTCATCATCAATTATGCCCTCATTCAGGGTATTGTATGATAAAATTCTTATGTCACTATCATCCAACCTGCCCAGTGTCATTGGCTCTGGCTGTGGGACCTCATCCTCACCAATGGTAAAGAGAACACCTCCTGGTTCATCAGGCAAGAGATCTCCGCCTTCGGCAAACTCAGACAGCACGATCTTTCCTTCTAAGAGGGATTGTGAACCATTAATGGTCAGTGGAGAAGATTCTCTCGCGATCGCTATCTCAAACTGTTGCGATGTGATGGTAGGTCCAATACGTAGCACAAGATCATTCTGATATAGTTCATTCTGTTCTTGGCCTACATACTGGTAGCCCGAACGATTCCCGAAGACCCACTCCAGTTCAGCGCCAATCCCATGAACATAATGGCCTGTAGATGAGTCACTGTCAGCATCAACATATAGATGGAAGTCATTCCAGTCCTGCATCAAGACCTCACCCTCATGAAATTTGAAATATATAAACAGGAATTCTGAATCATACGTAACCTTCAAGGTAGAATAATCAGCGCTGATCCCGTCTCCGTATTGATCAGAATAAGCCAGTGGTACATTCTGCCAATCATCAAATAGGCCATCTATATTTATAGGATGTCCACACAAAATAAGTGAGAATAAAAAAGGGCTGAAAAACAACTTATTCAGCCCCTTGGTCATTTTATATTTTGATCGATAATTATGCATTCATCATGTCCAGCACTAGCCTCACACCCCATCCTGTTGCACTTCCTTTTGGATTGACGCTATCTGGTTTCGCGCCCCAGGCAGTACCAGCTATATCAAAATGAACCCATGGTATGCTATCGTCAACGAATTCCTTTAAGAATGCGCCACCAGCTATGGAACCAGCCTGCATAGGTGCGCCAGTGTTCTTGACATCGGCTATCTTGCTTTGAACTTGTTTACAAAATTCTGGCCAAAGGGGGAATTCCCATACTTTTTCTCCCGTTGATTCAGAGGATCTCTTGACCTTCTCCATTAGAACATCATCAGTTCCCATCACCCCTGTTGCCACATGCCCCAGCGCAACCAAGACCGCGCCGGTGAGGGTTGCAAAATCTAATATGTATTCTGGATCGTAGTGCTTTGATGCATAGGAGAGTCCATCAGCGAGTATCAAGCGACCCTCTGCATCCGTATTGAGAACCTCGATCGTCTTACCGTTGTAAGCCTTTAGAATATCCCCAGGCTTATATGCCTTGCCACCATTGAGGTTTTCTGTAGAGGGTATGATCCCAACAACATTCAATTTGGGCTTTAAGGATGCAAGCGCCTTGAAGACACCAAGGACCACCGATGATCCACACATATCATATTTCATTTCATCCATCTTGCCAGCGGGTTTGATAGATATTCCACCAGAATCAAATGTGAGACCCTTGCCCACTATTACCTTTGGCTTCTCTCCTCCACCATTCATATACTCCATTATTATGAACTTTGGAGGCTCATCCGTCCCCTGTGCAACTCCGGCCAGACCACCCATGCCCATCTCAGTGAATTCCTTCCTCTCAAATACAGTTAGCTTCATTCCACCCTCTTCGGCAATGTCTCTGGCAGTTGAAGCGAGTTTGGTGGGTGTTGAAAAATTTCCAGGGTGGTTACTTAGATCCCTTGCCAGACAAACAGCATTGGCAATAGATGCTCCCTTGAGCACACTCTCATTTTCACATCCCAGCACTGTCGCGGATCCCAACTCAAATAGATCTTTGGTCTTTGTCTTATAATCAAGGAATTGATAACTGCCTAGTACGACTCCCTCTCCAAATGCTTGGCAATCATCATCGTTATCACAAAAACATTCTATGGCAAGGTCAATGATCTTTTTTTCAATCGCAACTCTAGACGCCTTACCAGCCACGAGTCTCGCAGTATTTGAATTGAATTTCTCTTTTTTTCCTAAACCTAATAGCAAGACCCTCAGGTCATTGACATAAAATAAATGAGACTCTCCATTCTTGCCCTTTACATCACCAATTTCTATCGCATTTGATAGTGTCCCTCCAGATGAATCATCGATCACCTGGGCCATAACAGTAAAACTTTTATCTTGGTATACACCAACTGCAAGAAGTCCTGCACCGGTCTCATTCCATTTTTTATTAGAAAGATTGATGTTTGAGAGATTTGCCATTGAATTCCTTTTTACTTTTGTGATAATTAGCAGGGGAAATTAGATATAGTATCCAATACATTCATCTTTATAATCTGCATTTTATACACTAATACTTTACTATAACTTTGATCATCATCTAATGAATATTTTAAATATTAGGCCACGAGAACTACGCCTGGTCATCATCCTAATACTGATGTTCTTTTGCATCAGTGCGGCAAGTATCACGGGATCTGCCGTAAGGGATGCTGTTTTCCTGGTCAAATTTGAGAGGAGTTATCTCCCTCTCATGTATATCGCCATCGCTATTGTGATGGCTTTCATGATAGAGACATACAAAAATCTTATCAGTGACCGAGACGCATTATCATTGATCACTAATTCTGGCGGTATCTTTGCACTTAGCCTTCTTGTATTTCATAACAATTTAAATGGCTGGATGATACCATTGCTCTATGTATGGATAGAGGCCATTACCATTCTCATGGTCTTACAATTTTGGATGCTTGCAGGTGAATTGTTAAATACGAGACAGGCAAAGAGGATATTCCCCATCATCATTGCCGGTGGTTCTTTTGCTGCCATTGGCTCTGGATATTCCATTAAACCATTTGTGGATATATACGGGTCAGACAATCTATTGACCATAACCATTATCTTTCTTTTTCTCAGCATAATTGTTGGACAATTCTTAAGACCTTATATAGGGATCATTAATAACTCTAAAGAGAGATCAGATGCTGTCCTCCAATTGCAAAAAGTGAGATTAGAACCTTATTTGAAATATATTGCCATTATGGTGGCGTGTTCTGCCTTCATCTCCAGGGTCATTGACTATCAGTTCAAGGTCATGGCAGTAAATGCATTTCCTATACAAAATGAATTAGTGAATTTTTTTGGAACCTATTATATGGTCACTGGAGCCGCAACATTATTGATGCAATCTGTGATAACTGGCTTTATCCTAACACGATTCGGAATCCTGGCCGGTCTAATATTCTTACCCGCGACTTTGGTTTTTGGTGCAGGAGGATTCCTTGCATTAGGATCGATGACAGCTGTATTCATACTAAAGTTCTCAGATCAAGTATTCAAATTCTCAATGAATAACGCAGTGAGAGAGATACTCTGGCTTCCTTTAACATCCATAAAGAAAAACCGATCAAAACCAATCATCGATGGAACGATCAAGTCCATTGTAGAAGGTCTTGCAGGGCTGGCTATTTTCTTGCTGGTCACTTTTAACCTTATACCTGAATCAAAGATCTATCTTTTAAGTCTTCTAGTACTAGCCTTGGCCATATATTGGTTTTGGAATTCATTCAGGATAAAAAATGGGTATCTATCAGAGATCATGAGTTCCATAGAGAACAGGCAGTTGAACCTTGACAGGGTACAGTTTGACCTGAATGACTCAAGCACTGTAAGTGCATTAAGATCGACTCTAAAAGACAAGGATGATTATAAAAAACTCTTCGCCATAGACCTGCTTTGGACTCTGCCACTTGAACCTTGGAAAGAAACGATACAGAACCAGTTTTCAATTGGATCTCCTGAGATAAAAAGAGGCATACTAGAGCTCTGTTGGTTGAAAAATGATATATTAACTGACCAAATGGTCTTGGACCAGATTCAATTAAAAGATGAGATATCACCCTATGCAATATCCTGCGCAAGTGATAGAAATATTAGCACGCTTGGATCATTGATCCAAATATACATAGATAGCAAGAATACTGCTCTAAGGTCATCAACGTTGGTCGCCATCATAAAAGATGACCCTGATAACTCTGAGGTCATAAAATTGATAAATGACATATTAAACAATGGTAACGATAAAGAGGTAATTGGCCTATTGGGATTCTTGATAAAATCAAAATATGATATCCAGGAGGATCTGGTCTATACCTATTTGGACTCTCATAACAGGAACATAAAAAGCGGAATTCTAAAAGTGATCGCCCGCAATCCTAAGGCGCAATATATAGATCCTATTATTAGACTATTGGATGATAAGATTGTCTCCGTTGATGCAGAAAAGACATTGCTCAATTATAATGAAGATCTAATATGTGAAAGACTAATGAGATACTTTTCAGATCCAGCCTCAACAAATACGATAAAGATCGCTATCTTAAAGATCATTCATCAATTTCAGGATGAACACATCATAAAAATGATCATATCAAATATGGATGACCCTGACCTAAACATCTTAAATGCAAGTTGCAATGCATTGAACAGGATCTCAAAGTTCCACGGCCTTTCAAAAAATGAACTCGAGCAAATTGAAATTGTTATCAAGACCATATCGCTAAGGGCCTTTCAGTTGCACCTTTTCAGAAATGCACTTTTGACTGACCCAGATGCTATACTTTTACTAGACCATATTGATAGTGACCTAAGAGTGCTTGGACATTTAATATTAAAACTTGGAACATTAAATGATCCAAACATACCTATCGAGTCGTACTTGAGATATGTTGACAGCAAGGACCCTGATCTACTTCCACTGGTGCTGGAACTTGTTGATTCTACTTTTTCCAGTAATACGATAAAACTAATATTGCCATTGATAGATCCAGATATGGATCCTGTGGCAGTTGCACCAGTCCTACTTGACAAAAAGATTTTGTCAAAGAATGAGATGCTGAAATTTTGGGTAGAGAACCCACATCACTGGAAAACAAATATCGCACTACAATTTCTTTTAAGAAGTGAGAATACCCATATATTGAAAAAAATAAAATGGGAGCAATTACCTGAAGGCCTACTAGAGATCAGATATTTTTCAATAATGGAACGTGAATATTTGAATCGAAATTTCATTAATAATAATTTTACAAATAAGGAGTGTAATGAGATGTACTCAGTATTAGAAAAAACACTTTTATTAAAATCTGTTGATCTTTTTAAGACCATACCAGGAGATATCCTCTCAAATATAGCGCAACTTGCCATAGAGGTTCAAACTGGCATAGACGACATCATCTTCAATGAAGGAGACCATGGTGATTCATTATATATCATAATCTCTGGCAAGGTCAGCGTAACACGTGGCGGACAATCAATTGCAATCTTAGGGCAAGGAGATTGCATCGGTGAGATGTCACTACTGGATCAAGAACCACGGTCAGCAGGAGCTCTCGCTGTCGAGGATAGTATCTTATTGAAAATTGACCAAAAAGGGTTTTATGAATTAATGTCAAGTAACCCTGACATAATGAAGCAAATTGTAATGATGCTCACACGGCGTGTGAGAGAAATGAATAAAAAGCTTACTGGTTCACTTTCGTAAGATCTTGAACAACACTTGGATCGGCCAGGGTAGATATGTCACCTAGATCATCCAAGTCACCTTCCGCGATCTTTCTTAGAATTCGACGCATTATCTTCCCAGACCGAGTTTTGGGTAAAGCAGGTGAGAACTGGATCTTATCAGGTTTGGAATGAGGACCAATTTCTTTGATCACAGATTCTAGGATACTATTATGTACTTCGTCTGATGCGTTTTTCCCTGTCATAAGGGTTACGAATGCATATATGCCTTGGCCTTTTATATCATGCGGGAATCCAACAACAGCTGCTTCTGCAACCCCATCTGCCTTACCGATCGCACCTTCAACCTCTGCAGTTCCAATTCTATGCCCAGATACATTCAATACATCATCCACTCGTCCAGTGATCCAATAATAGCCGTCTTCATCTCTCTTCGCACCATCTCCCGTAAAATAATATCCTGGGAATTGAGAGAAATATACATCTATGAATCTTTCATGGTCGCCGTAAATAGTACGCATTTGCCCAGGCCATGAGGATTTTATCGCCAATAGGCCTGATACATCATTACCCACTATCTCTTTACCTTCTTCTGTCAATAATATTGGTTCAACGCCAAAAAATGGCAATGTGGCAGAACCCGGTTTGGTCGGAGTCACACCAGGCAGAGGAGATATAAGTATTCCTCCTGTCTCAGTCTGCCACCAAGTATCAACTATGGGACAATTACCCTTACCTACGATATCATGATACCACTTCCACTCCGGCTCTTTGATTGGCTCTCCTACTGTTCCTAAAAGTTTCAGAGATGATAGGTCTCTTGAACGTACCCATTCATCTCCCTCTTTCATCAATGCTCTAAGAGCCGTGGGAGCAGTATAGAATTGATTCACCTTGTGCTTGTCAACGACATCCCAAAAACGACCATGGTCAGGGTAATTTGGAACGCCCTCAAACATCAATGTAGTAGCCCGGTTGCTCAGAGGACCATAGACAATATATGAGTGGCCTGTTATCCACCCCAAGTCAGCAGTGCACCAATAGATATCCCCAGGATGATAGTCAAAGATCAATTCATGCGTGAAAGATGCATAGGTCAGATATCCTCCTGTTGTGTGGAGAACACCCTTGGGCTTTCCCGTAGAGCCAGATGTATATAGGATAAATAGTGGGTCTTCTGAGTCCATAGCCTCTGGTTCGCATTCCACTGCCGCTCCTGACATAGCTTCATGCCACCAGATATCACGGTCCGCGTCCATCGCCACTGGCTCTCCTGTACGGCAGACAACGATCACATGTTCTATAGACGGGGTATTGCGAACAGCGTTATCAGCATTTGACTTCATATCGATGTTTTGTTTAGTCCCTCTCACGCCCGTATCCTGAGTAACAAGGATCTTGCACTGAGAGTCATTTATTCGATCTTTGAGTGAGTCACTTGAGAAAGCTCCAAAAACAACAGAATGAACAGCACCAATTCTTGCGCATGCCAAGACGGCTATGGCAAGTTCAGGAATCATCTGCATATATAGACAGACCCTATCACCTTTATTTACACCAAGGTCTTTTAATGCATTTGAAAATTGAGACACTTCCTTCAGTAGGTCATTATATGAGAACTTTCTGGATTGATTCGGGTCATTCCCTTCCCATATTATAGCAGTCTGTTCACCATGACCATCTTCTATATGCCTATCAATGCAATTATAAGATGCATTTAGCTTGCCGCCTGAGAACCATTCGATATTACCGTTGACAAAATCATAATTCCTTACTGAATGCCAAGGCTCATACCAAGATATTCTCTCGGCTGTCTCTTCCCAAAAGGCTATTGGTTCATCAACAGAGCGTTCATACATCTCTCTATACTGATCGATCTTAGAGATATGTGCTTTTGATGAGATCTCAGAATTTGGATGATAGGTTTGGGTCATTATAGTATCCTAATTGGTTTTTTTATGCGCCACTTTCTCGTAGGAGCCATCTTCCAATTTTTTTACTGAAACAAAAGTGAACCTTGCAGTGCAGGCAAGCAATCTATCAACCTTCTTTGTCTCCTTGAAAGCATCGATCTGAATATTGATCGAAGATCTACCAGTCTCTACTATTTGAGCCTCAAAATTAACCCAGTTCCCAACATGGACAGGTTCCTTGAACTCGATGGCCTCAATCGCTCTGGTGAGTGCGGCATCGGCTGGTGTTCCCTTTAGAAAACGATGAACTGCTTTAGCCGCGGCAATATCCATCCAAGAGACCATCTGCCCTCCAAAAAGAGTTCCCAAGACATTTGCGTCCTGGGGCATGACAATTTGAGAATATTTAATTATTGGGGAACTCATTTTATAAATAACCTTTTTCTAAAGATGAACAACAAGGGTAATTATCATATAAAATTGAAAAAGCCCCGCCGAAGAACCCTCGGAAAAAACTTTTTTCCCTGAAGAGCACGCCACATCAACGGGGCTGAATCTCTTTAAAAATTAAACAACAAAACTTTTTTAAATCAACATATTTAGGCATTTTATTTTTTCCCAAATTCTAGAGCAATTCTTTCGCCTTCTTCAAAGTCCACTTTTCTAAGAAAAAGACCGCCTAGAATGAATAATGAAACAATCGATAAAATACCCATCCGCGGGTTACCAGTCATAACCGTTATCCATCCCATTAGAACCGGTCCAATCACTGCAGCAAACTTTCCTAGCATGTTATAAAAACCAAAAAATTCTGCTTCCTTATTCTTTGGGACCAATCTTGTAAATAGGCTCCTACTAAGGGCCTGAATACCTCCTTGGAAAATACCGATCAGGGATGCCAGTAAATAAAAATGTAACCTATCGGTCATGAAATATCCCAGCAACGTGATCATTCCATAACCTCCAATTGCTATTAACACAGCATTCTTAACACCGATCCTTGTTCCAAACCAATGATATAATATCGCAGCAGGAAAACCGATGAATTGGACCATGAGTATCGCTGTTATGAGATCTCCTGCAGCAAAGCCCATAGAAGATCCCACTTTGACAGCCATTCTTACAATGGTCGCGACACCATCCTCATATAACCAATATGCCAATAGGAAGGTACCAATGACCTTCATCTCCCTAATATGATCATAGGTCTCTCTCAATTGCAAGAACCCACTGGATATTGCCTTTCGTAATGGTACAGATCTCTCGCTAGTGGGTTCAGGCAAGAATAGGACAACAGGCAATGTGAAGATGCCCCACCATATTGCAACAGAAACAAATGATAAACGAATGGCAGTTGAGGAGTCCGGGATTCCAAATCGATCAGGATGTAAATACATTAGCACATTGACCAAAAATAGTAATCCACCTCCAAGATACCCCAAGGAATATCCTAGGGATGATACATAGTCCACCTTATCTCTGGAAGCAACGGATGGTAAAAGAGAATCATAAAAGATATTACCTGCCATAAATCCGATCGAGGCGATCACATAAAAGAATAACGCTAGCTTCCACTCACCTTGTTGAACAAACCATAGCCCTGAGGTCATTAAAACACCAAGGAAGGCAAAAGTGATCAATAACTTCTTCTTGGCAGAACCTCTATCAGCGATCGCACCCAATATTGGAGAGACCAATGCAATGATTATTGATGAGATCGAATTAGCAATTCCAAGTTGGTAGGTACTTTGGATCACATCATCAGGATTAGACCAGTATTTCTCAAAGAAGATCGGAAAGAATCCTGCCATCACAGTTGTGGAGTATGCAGAATTGGCCCAATCATAGAATGCCCAAGACAGCACCTTCTTTCTATCTTGCAACATTTATATCACCAGCCTTGGTAGTATGTTGTGATACCTGCAAATGCATTCCACCCAGCATAGGTATTATTTGAAGCCAACGTCGTATTAAATCCTGCACAAAGGTCAAATGGTAATGGACCAAATCTATATTTAGACAACGAATTCAAGAACCAAAGTTCCAATCTTAGATCGACCTTATTATAAAATGGTGAATTACCTGAATACTCTTCCATCCATAGGTCCCAGTAAGGATTTTTCGAGATATAATTGTCTTTCCCCTTAAAGCTAGCAAGAATTTCACCTTGCAAGCGCAATCTGTTTTTAAATCGCTCAAGTTCAGCACCAACATTAATAATCAACCCTGTTCCCATATCATATTTATAGGTATTTCCGATCAAACTTAATATTGAGTCTGGATGGGTATGACCACCAGAAAATAATTCAACAGGCGTGTTCAATGTCGTAGTAGTACTAAATTTTATTTGAGTTTGCATATAAACTCTGCGAAAGTGATTTGATTCTATCATCTTACTTCCATAAAAGCCAACTAACCAGCGGCTTACACCCGAACCAATCCTTGCTTCACTAAATTGCTTCCTTCCAACATCCAAAAATTGTGATAGGGTCCTGCCATAGGGAATGGTGACGAATAATTGTCCATATATCGCATCTCCCTTTCCATCCGATGCCCAAGATGGAGTCCCACTCAATAAAATAGTTGCACCGATCTTTACATCATCGATGCCTTTCCCCTCCCTCTGATCTGGATAATAATATGATACAAGATCTGATAATTCCACAGAGTCCTTATCAATCCCTGGTGGCATAAAACCTTGATCTACCAGTAAGTTGTTTATTGGGTCATCTTGTGAATGGAATGCCCATTTGACAGAGTATTGACCATTATTAGTATAAAACATATCATAGATTGCTTGAAGCGTATCTTTGAGACCTCGTCTAAGATTTGAATAGTTATTAGAATTAATAAAGGTATTGAATTCCTGCTTGGCATTTTGATGATAATCAACAAGTATTTGAGCTCCATCTATTTTATCTATGGAAACTTTAGAGTATGACTGATCAATGACATAAGAATCAAGGATGGGCACGGATGCAGACAGGGTGATCTCATTTGACATACCGTAGTCTATATGAACATACCTACCCTTTACATTTCTTTCTCTCACCTCAGAGAACTGTCCATTTGGCGACATTGCCTTAGATGTATCAATATTCTGTGCTTCAAATACAGGAAGCGAGAATCCATGGTTTAGGTTAAAGTTTGTCATCCATTCTTGGATGGTATTTACTGAATCGATGTAAGTAGAACCATTATGATATAGATCGTGATCAGATGAGAAACGTACTGAGTCATTATGAGTCATATTATCGAAATAACTCCTACCTATCCCTGTCATCGAAAATTGATTATTATTTATGTTCCACTTAGAATCTGACAGATTTGCACCTATGGAGATTCGAAAGACATTACTGGGAATTGTTGGTAGAATTTGACCAAGCAATGCTGTCTGAAAACAAAAAAGAAGAATAGTTGATCTCATCTATAGATCAAAAATTTTTGTCTAAAATCATTAAACTCATAGACATCTTTGGCCCAAATTGCAGGCAGATGATCTGGTGGCTTTTTCTGAGCGGCAACAACTCGTAGATCATTCGTGCCAAATAATTTGTCAATATAATCATCTTCCACCCATTGAAATTCGCGGGGATGGAGTCTCTGAATCAGTAGCATCAATGCAGTGGCCGTTGGAAGTGGCTTAAACTGATTCCTATCATTTATAGTAAGTTCTATTCCACTACAAGATTGGCCGTCATATTGCGGTACCCTCTCATGATATATGGAGCCACTAGGTCTATAACTAACTTCTTTGAATTCAACTCCTGGCAGGTTTTGGTCAATCAGTTTATCTAGTAGGAATGATGTTGCTAGCCATGGTGCTCCAACCACCGCATAGGGTACTTTTGTCCCAAATCCCACGTTCATATTTGTGCCTCGGAAAATATCCATGCCTAAATAGGTCAATAAATTATTTGGATCGATAATGTATGGATTGGGATTTCTCCAAGGCAATCCGGTATCATCAAACCACATTTCACGATCCCAGTTAGATAGAGGAACAATATTCAGTTCAACTCTTTTTGATTCTTTTGTCCAGCCCATTTCATTTATTATTATCGCCATTTCTCCAAGTGTTAGACCGTGCCGAATTGGGAATAGATGATATGATTCAAAGGACTGAAATTCAGTTCTAGGGACAGGGCCATCTACAATATCACCTCTAATTGGATTTGGACGATCCAATATCATGACAGGCACTTTGTGATTTGATGCAGCCTCAAAGACCTTGGACATAGTAGCTATATTTGTTGAATACCTACTGCCTGTATCCTGAAAATCCACTAGGATAAGGTCAACCTTTTCCATCACCCAATGAGGTGGATATAGATAGGTATTGAATAGATCAATTATTGGAGCATCATGAATTGGGTCGACCTGATCCCTACCAATCATTTTTGAACGGTTATCATCAATTCCCCAGACACCATGCTCTAGTGCAAGCAAGAAGGATACATCTATATCACCAGTATCTTTGATCAGATCTAGAATATGTTTTCCTTTTCTATTGACTGCAGTATGGTTTGCCAATATTGCTATCTTCTTTCCCTTGAGCGGTTGAAAATCCATCTGCTCTAGGATATCAAGACCAGTATAGACATATTCCAAAAAGGACAGGTCTGGGACCGATATGACCTTAGAATATTTAAAGACATGCCTAGAAGAATCCGCTCCAAAAGATTGAACTGATATCAACAGGAAATACAATAGGACTCTGTTTATTTTCATAGGTCAATCTAAAATTAGGTTAACATATTGAAATCAAAAAGGAAACTCCGAATTTAATGAGCAGTATTGATTTTAAAAAAATTCTGTGCCACATTTGATATACCTATGAGTGATTCAAATAATAATAATAGTGGCGGTTTCGCCAAAACTACCGATTTCAAGTGGTTTGGAATTGGTGTATTAATTTTCATCCTGATCGGAATTCTCCTACCCACTCCAGATTCAATGCTTTCAAAGGCACAGAACCTATTTGGAGCAGACCCATCAGTAGACGTGGCACTGAAGGCAACTCATATCCAACTTACCATAGCTCTACTTGCAACTTGTGTAGTTTTCTTTGCTACAGAAGCGGTACCAATGCCAGCAGTTGCACTTTTAATTGGTCTAGTCCAATTATTTTTTGGCATTACAGCTCCAAAGACAATAGCGCTGACCTATGCACATGACGCAGTATGGTTCATTGCAGGTTCTCTTGCTCTAGGAGCAACTTTAGTAAAGTATGGCCTAGATAAACGAGTTGGCATGCTGGTAGTTAATCTCGCTGGAACAAAGACTCGATCCATTGTAATTGGCATACTCCTAGGAACAGCAATTCCAACCGCCTTTGTTGGTGAACACGCCGTTGCTGCGATGTACGTTCCAATAGCATTGGCCCTATATACCTTGACAAACAAATCAACACCCTCACCAAGACTAGGAACATTGTTAATGGTGACGATTGCTGTTGGGTGTATGATTGGAGGTCCTATGAGCCCTACTGGAGGCGCTCGAAATGCACTTATGATCGGTTTTCTTTCAGATTATGGTATTGATGTATCTTTTATGCAATGGATATCAATGGGTGTGATGTATACCATTGTGATGTCTATTGTTATGGCGTTCTTATTGCCAATGCTTTTCAAACCTGAGGTTGATGATCTTAGTGAAGCTGTTGGTCTGCTTAAGAAAGATCTACAAAAACATGGCGCAATGACCAATCAACAGAAGCTGGTTGCGGCAGTTATGGCGCTAGTGGTATTTCTTTGGATAACAGATAAGTCATTGGTCAATCAACTTTTTGGATTCTCTTTAGGGTTGGGGGGTATTGCCGTTACCGGAGCTGTGCTCTACATGCTTTTTGGATTGACATCCTGGAAAGATTATGAGGACAAGGTCAGTTGGGGGGTCATCGTTCTTTATGCAGGATGTATTAGTCTAGGAACAGTGTTCAAGGTCACAGGTGCATCAAGTTGGTTTGCTGACCAGATAATGATGCTGGTTGCACCACTGGGTTTAAACTCCGGTGTTGGACTAGTAATTCTAATGTGCGTTATTGGTGCGGTACTAACTAATCTAATGAGCGCAGGAGCAACTGTGGCTGTGATCGGTCCGGTGGTCTTGGATATGGCCGTTAGCTCTGGAACAAATCCTGTTCTGGTTGGAGTGGGACTTGCCATCGCTACTTCTATGGCCTACTGGCTTGTAATTGGTACACCTGCAAGTTCAATTGTATATGCCAGTGGTCAATTGCAATCAAAGGATTTCATTCGTATGGCAACTCTAGGTTGGCCAGCAGCTATTATAGCCTTGTCTGCAATTATTATTTTATGGTGGGTAAATGTTTTAGGGATCGATCCGAGTGGAACTGGATTCTAAAGGAGAATTATAATGGATATTAATACAATTGTCTTAGTTGTCATATTAATTGTCATAGTATATGCATTAACAGAACACTGGAAAGAGAAAAATACAATTGCTGAAAGCGATAGACAAAAAAATATCGCTGAAAAGGAAGAAATATCAAAAGAAGATATTGCGACATATGGACAGGTCCAAGAGCGTAAGAATCAATTATTGAGTCTAATTAATGATAATCTATCAGACCACCCAAAAGAGTCAGACCAACTGAAAGAGATTGTTGATGATTGGGCTGAATTAAAAATAGAAGCATTCCAAAATCGACGTTCTTGGGTAAGAGCTACACCTTCAGAAACAACCGAAAATTAATTAATTATTTATTATCATAAGTAAATAAACTTCATTCCTACCACTCTTACTATCACTCCTATGATCACTTCCTAGGGTCTTATGAAGATCAAACTTTTAGTTATAGGTAAATTAAAAGAAAAAGCGTACCGCGATCGAATCAACGAATATATTAAATGGATCAATAAAGATATTCCAATTGAATTAATTTTTCTTAAAGATAGTACCGAAAATAAAATAAGTAAAAAGCTAAGGTCACATATTACGCATCAGGACCATGTTATCTGTGTATCAGAGGAAGGGGAAAAACAGTCTTCAATAGGATTCTCTGAGTTTATTTTTGATATAACAAGAAACCTTATCTTCATTGTTGGAGGAGCGGATGGGCATCCAAAGGATATCAAGGAAAAGGCAAACCAGATCCTATCCCTATCAAAAATGACATTCCCCCATGAAATGGCATTATTAATACTGACAGAACAGATCTATAGAGCAATCACAATAAAAAAAGGTAGTAAATATCACAGATAGTTTACTTTATAAGAATATGCTCTGTTCTGCCTTGAATAGCCGTTAACAATACATAAGCGGTTGAATGAATTTTATCAGCAATTAATTCAACAGATATTTCATCACCATCTTTTTTCCCAAAGATCAGCACCTCATCTCCCAATTCTGGTTCAATTTCACCAAAATCAACCATAAATTGATCCATACATACTCTACCAGCAATATTAAAATAATTCCCTCTATAACTTACATACCCATTTTCATACCATGGTCGAGGGAACCCATCTGCAAAACCTGTTTGTATAACACCAATATTCGTTTCTTTTTTTGTGGAATAAACTCCACCATAACTTATTTGAGTATTAGGACCTACTTTCCGAATGTTAACAATTGGACCACAGAAACTCATAACCGGTTCAACATCAATGCTCATTTTAACCTCATTTGATGGTGCAACACCATATGCAAGCATTCCAACTCTGACTGTATTAAAAAAAGAGGAAGGCAGATTCAATAATGCTCCACTGTTTGAGCAATGCACGTAATTGAATTCGATTCCAGCTTCCATCCCATATTTCAGTACCTGATTAAATAATTTCAATTGATATTCTGCATAGGATAGATCTCCTTCATCAGCTGTGGAGAAATGAGAGTATATGCCTTTCACGTTTAAGAATGGATGCTCAAGGATATATTGGAAGATCTTTTTATGGTTATTAACATCAAATCCTAATCGTGTCATACCAGTATCAAATTTGAGATGAATATCAGGGCATTTACCTTTTTCTTTGTATAATTGAACAAGTAATCTTAGATCATCTAAGTGAGAGGCATTGACCCAAAGGTCATACTCACTAGCAAGTTCAATCCATGCTTGTTGTATCCTAGAGAAAATGAAAATTGGATTTATGATACCCTCTTCTCTTAGACTAATTGCCTCATCAATCGTAAAAACACAAAAAACGATGCCTGAATTATCTGAAAGATGTTTGGCAACATTTATTGCACCATGGCCATAACCATTTGCCTTTATAACAACCATAAGATTTCGATCATCTATGTTGTCTATAATATTCCACACATTTTGTTTTAATCGATCTATATGGATGTATGCTTTTGGACCAATCATTTATCTCTATATATTTTTAATAGATCATTTTTTAAATGATCTACGGAATCGTACATTCTAGACGAGCAAGAAAAGATCCAGGAGCTTATATCTTCGAGAGGTAATCTATTTACCAAATATATTGGTTTATTGACCCAATGAGCTATTGTAACCTCCCCATGTGTTCCTCCACCCTTAAGAACACTGCTATCCCATAAAACTATCAAATAATCTGCTTTTCCAATTATAGCATCAATATCTTGCTGAATTAATAATCTAAAATATTCTTTGAATTTTATTGGATCAGTTTTTTTCCAATTTCGGAAATCTTTCGCATTATTATCCTTCATTACCTTTCGTGATTCTAGAGTTGGGTCAATAACATCATGCCCTAAGTTTATCTTTAACCACTCAGTCATCATCTTTCTCCAATCTACACCTTCATTTTCAGCATTTTCCATTCCGCCTGATAGATAGGTTATCATTGACGAAGTTTGATTTTTAGGATATAACTGTTGAGAAGAACCCAGATATAGGCTAAAGCAATGGATATCGATATGGATATGTGGTCAATAATACCAGTGGAATTAAATTTTTGATAAATCTGGAATGGAATTGCAAGAGGTGACAATTTCATTAGTGAATCAAAACCCAATGGGAAAAATGAGAACTCAATTAAAAAACCATTTCCAAATAATACAATTAAAAATAGTATGAATGTCGCAAGTAGCATTGTAGTTAGTGTATCAATAACCAATGACAATGAAATAAAAAGATTCCCCAATAATAGATTATAAAGGACTAAACAAAATACTAAGAAGAGCATATTAAAGAGATTAATGGGAATCGGGATAAATGATGTATAAACCAAAGTACTAAAAATAATTGCGACAAATGCTTCAAGTATTGATACAATCAAACTAGAAAAAATAAAGGTTGCCTTACTGTGGGGAGTCAAAGTCAGATTTATCAATACTTTTCTATGTATTCTAAGTTCAAAATACTCTCTATAAATAAGTGGAAATAAAATTAAAGAACTAATAACAAATAAAATTCCAGGAAAGACCCAAATATCATAGGGTATACCTGCCAGACTAAATCTTATAATATTCTTAAAAGGGAGACTGATCATTGCAAAAGTAATAATTGGTAATAGTAATAACAGAAATAGACTTGGAACTAAACGATTTTTCCATAACCATATTCTGCGATTTAAAAGAGCGGATATCATTCCAACCCTCTTCCAGCAAATTCAGAGTCCAATAAATCTTTTAGCCCAAGCTTCTTAACGTTCAAGTCAATCATCATTTGATCAGAGGCTGCTCTTATTGCATCAAAGAATACTGTTCTTTTTCTACCATAGAAATGAAAGGTGTTGTCCATACGGTTTGGTGAGACTAAAGTAGAAATATTTTTTAGACTATTGTATAGATCATCCGTTAAATCATCAAATTCAATTTGGAATTGATGATAATCCAACGTGCTTTCAAGAAGTTTATCTAAATGGCCATCCATAATGATTCGCCCCTCATGAAAAACAAGTATACGATCATGTGCACTTTCTATCTCATTGAGCGAGTTACTAACATAAATAATTGACTTATCGCCTTTTAAATCCTTAATTAGGTCCCAGGTCAAACGTATTGATTCAGCATCCATATAACCTGTTGGCTCATCAATGACCAAGATATCTGGATCATGGATCAATGCCCTAACCAACATTGTCTTCTTCTGGACACCACCCGATACTCGATATGCAAATTGATTCAAATAGGGTTCAAGGTTTAATGCTTCAGAATATTTTTTTATTCGTTTATCATAGGCACTGTCATCTACAGAATAAAGGTTTGCATTAAACCTAATATTCTGCTCAAGTGTCAGCCATGGATCCAGGTCATTTTCAAATGAAACATATCCAAGTAACTTTCTGGTCTCATTTCTGCGTTTATTCATATCTAGACCATGAATAAATACTTGTCCATAATTTGGATTTTCATATCCAGACAATAGCTTAAGTAATTCTGATTTACCAGAGTCATTGAGGCCAACAATCGCAACTAAACTACCTCTCTCTATCCCAAAAGATAATCCAGCAAGAATTGTCTTGTCCCCAATTAACTTTCCAACCTTTTTTAATGTTATACTTGCTTCCATATGCCTAATTAATGAGCTTCATACCAAGAATTACCTATCCCATAGTCTACAATAATTGGTACAGACAACTCCAATGCATTTTCCATTTTATCTACCACCATTTTAACAAGAGTATCCTCTTCTTCATTTGGAAATTCAAATATTAGTTCATCATGTATCTGCAATACTAACTTGGACCTTAGATTCATTTTAGTAATTTCTCGATGAATATTGATCATTGCCAACTTGATCATTTCTGCTGCAGAACCTTGTATTGGCATATTGATGGCCATGCGCTCAGCAGCTTGCCTTCTAAGACCATTATCTGAGTTTGCATCCCATATGGGTCTCTTCCTTCCCAATATAGTTTCAACATACTTTTTCTCTCTGGCCTTTGAACAAGTAGAATCAATATAATTTTGAATTCCAGGATATTGATTAAAATAATTTTCAATCAATAATGTGGCCTCCTTACGAGAAATTCCCAATTCTTGACTGATTCTAAATGCACCAGCTCCATACATTATTCCAAAATTGACTACTTTTGCGGTACGCCGCATTTCTGGAAGAACCATTTCAATAGGTATATTAAAAACTAAACTAGCAGTTTTTGAATGTATGTCTTCAGCATTATAAAATGCATCTATTAGCCCTATATCATTGCTAAAGTGCGCCATCATACGTAGCTCTACTTGGGAATAATCTGCGGATAATATCTTCCATCCATCCTTTTGAGGAATAAAAGATTTCCTTATCTCTCGACCTTCTTCAGTCCTTATGGGAATATTTTGGAAATTGGGGTTTGTACTTGATAGTCTACCAGTAGAGGCGATGGTCTGATTAAATGTGGAATGTATTCTCTCTGTATCTTTGTTTATCAGTTCTTGAAGGGAATCAAGGTATGTATTCTTTAGTTTATAGTACTTTCTATATTCTAAGATAGATTCAGGTAGGTCATGGTAATTCTTTAACTGTTTTAAAACCTCCTCAGCAGTACTACGTTTTTTTATTTGAGGTAATTCTAGATCATCAAATAAAATATTTGCAAGTTGTTGGGTAGAATTGATATTAAAGTCTTTACCTGCTTTTATAAATATTGTCTTTTTCAAATCATCCAATTTTTTACCTATATCTTGAGACATAGATAGCAACATAGTAGAATCAACAAATACTCCATTATATTCCATTTCTGTAAGTACTGGAACTAATGATAATTCAATGGTCTTGAAAAACACATACAAGGAATCCTCTTTTAATCTCTGCTTCAATATTATTGTCAATTGCAGTGCTATATCTGCGTCCTCTGAAGCATAAAAGGCTGCACTCTCCAGTGGCACTTGAGACATCGATATTTGATTTTTTCCTCGACCAATCAATTCATCGATCTTTACGGTCTCATAATTCAGATATTCTAGACTCAGCGTATCCAAAGAGATTGATCTAGCAGAGGGGTTCAATAAATGTGCAGCTATCATCGTATCAAAGATGACTCCTTTAACATCCAGACCATATCTTTTCAAAATATGTAGATCAAATTTTATATTTTGACCAGTTTTTGATAATGATGCATCCTCTAGGATATTCTTTATTCTATCTAAAACAACCTTTAGGTCATCATCTCCAAAATTATTTTTTTCTTTTTCTAGATACATTATTGGAATGTACCAACCACTATTAGCTGATATAGAAAAACTAATCCCAACGATCTCAGCCTTCGAAGGGATAAGGCTTGTTGTTTCTAGGTCTATAGATATTAATGTAGAGGCTTTTAGGGCAATGACCAATTTGTCTAGTTCATCAATATTCATTATGGTCCGATAATCTTTTTTGGGATCATTTAATTTTACAGGAGAATCTGAGACATTTGATTGAAATTGCTTGACAAATGCTTGGAATTCTAATTCTTTGAATTTTGAGACACATGACTCACTATTCATTTCTTGTTTAATAAAATCTTTTATATCAGTATTAATGTCAACATCCAACAGGATCGTGACCAACTCCCTACTTAATATTGCATTATCGACACCCTCTAACAAGCCAGTTCTAGCACGCTTATTTGCAACCAGTTCTGCATTCTCAAGTGCGCCTTGCAATGATCCATATTGTTTTATGAGTTTAACTGCGGTCTTTTCCCCAACACCCGCAACTCCAGGAACATTATCAGAGCTATCTCCCATTAGTCCAAGAAGATCGATTATCTTGCTTGGAGGAACACCCCATTTTTGCTCAACCTTTTCAGAATCATAAATAATATGCCCTGGATTTTTTTTTGTACCAGGAGCATATA
>CALCSS010000044.1 GCA_937893835.1 uncultured Fidelibacterota bacterium | reverse complement strand
CCATCGCCATAGGAGTCGACCATGTTGACCGTGAGATCGTGAGTAAGATTACAACCACTCGCCTGAGCCGAAGCAACAAAATTATCTACATACACAGAACCATGATCACCGCTTGTGGGCTGATAGAGCATGAAACCAAGTTGCATCAGGTGTACACCCTCAGGGACCGTGGTTGATAGAGTATAGTTTGTCCATGTATCTGCAGTGGCAGTGGATGCATCAAAATAAGCTGACTCATCCATGAACAACATGTCATTCCACCACTCACCATTTGTTCCTGGTCCAAAATATTTTGCGGTCAATTTTCCATGGCTATTACCTTGACCAATAAAATCTGCATTATGTGAATAGAACCACGCAGACATGTCAATGGTCTGTCCGACCATTGCGACAGCATCATCACCAGACCATTCGTGGAATAGATTGTTCTCAGATGCACCATCCCAATAGAGGCCCCACATCTTGAAGGATTTTGCTCCATCATATGCTGTAAAGGTGTCGTCTGAGTTGTACATTCCATCACCGGTCGTGATTACGTCAAAGCTAGAACTGGGGTAGCTTCCCCATTCTGCAGTTCCACCCTCAAAGCCACTATTGGCGAAGATATTGACACCACTTACATCAACAGTATGTGTGAGTGACAGTTCAGGATGATCTGCGGTTCCCGCCTCTGCAACGATATTACCACTTGCATCGTATATCGCATAGGCACATTCGTAGTCGTAATTGCCTGAGGTCCAGGCAGTGGTGATGTAGTCAAAATCATTAACATCAAATGTGGCAATTGCCTCATCTCCTTCAGGGGGAACACTGGCATCATCAATTACCAGGGCACCATTAACAGATAGATCAACAGATGCACCATTCCAGCCGTCACCAAATGCGTCTACCATATAGAGCTCATAGGTCTCTGTACGGTCGCTTGGTCTATGGTCTGGAAAACGTATCTCAACTGTCTGACCCTTCGTCTTTATTGCAGGCGTACCATCCGCCCACAAAGAGACGCCAAGAGCCAGAACGATCATTATCGTTATCGCTTTTCGCATTTAAACCTCCAAGGTTCGTTATCGTTTATTTTGTTTGTCGTACGGTAGGTATGTGGATTGCACTTATAAGGAAGAGATCAATAAACTATCTTATCCAAGGCTACAGCAATATAATCTAAAAGACAGACCAGTTCCAATTTATTTTGTTTATTGATGTAATGGGCATCACACAACAATAAAAAAAGGGGCCCCGCGAGGGGCCCCTTTTCATTTCTAGTTCGTGTTACTTGAACCTATTTCATCAAAACAAGTTTCTTCACACTTACAAAGTCACCCGCCTGTATACGGTAGATATACATACCGGATGAGAGTGCCTGACCAAGGTCATTGGTCGCATTCCAAACGATCTGATAACGTCCAGCCTCGTGACTGCCCTGTGCCAGGGTGCGCACGCGCTGACCCATCACGTTGTAGATCTCCAGGGTCACGTCCGTGACCTCAGGAATGTCGTACACGATGTTCGTGACAGGGTTGAACGGATTCGGATAGTTGTTGTGCAATGCGAACTCCCTAGGCAGAGATGAACCATCGATGCCCAACAGCTCACTCACGTCAACATGAATGTCGCGTGGGCCACTGCTGGATGGTACGAACTCAAAACCGTCATGAGACCATACGTCCCAGGTCCAGGTCAGGTTCGTGA
>CALCSS010000043.1 GCA_937893835.1 uncultured Fidelibacterota bacterium | reverse complement strand
ATTCACTGGTTGTTATCTATTATTAGGTGCATTGTTGTTAGGAATGATTATCTAAACGAATCTGTCATCAACTTTTAATAATCAATAGAATTTCTAGTTTTCCCATGCGGGACAAACAAGGTTCTTGTAATCACACCAGTCACAGTGTTTCCCTGTCTTGGCATTAAATTCTTTTCTTCGTATGCCTGCAGCTACTTCAATGATCTTTTCCTTTGTCTCACCAATCTGATCCGTTGTGAATGAATGACTCCGGTTTGGTCTGTCTTCCTCTCTTAAAAAATAGAGCGCGGCTGAGATAGGTAGCCCTCCGATCTCTTGATCCTCAAGTTGCTCAAGGTACATGGAGTACACTGCCAACTGGAGGCTCGATTTTGCGGATGAAGGTGTCTTGCTCGTCTTATAGTCCAATATAGTTATGCCCTCGGGTGTGTTATCAATTCTATCTATTGCACCTCTAATTGTGATCGGGCCGATATCAAAGGCAAATTTTTCTTCAATCCTAATTACATCTGGAGGATCTGTTGATGTGAGTTGCTGATAACGCTCTAAAATGTCTTTACCTTGCTCCTTGAACTTTTCCTCTCTCACAGCATAATCAAATTCTCCTTTTTTCCATTCTTCCTCCAAAAGACGAAGTATCCTATTTCTACTAAGTTCTTTATTGGGCTCATGAAATCTTTGAAGGACAGCGTGTATGATATTTCCAAATACCAGTTCTGGTTTTTTTGCTGTTTGTGGGATGCCATCGATTCGTCCTAGTCTGAATTTCAATGGGCAATTCTCATAGGTATCGATCGCACTAGCGGAAAGATCGATCCTATCAGCGACTGGTGGCTCAAAATCCTGTTGAAGGTCTAGTTTTAATTCCTTTTCCCAGTCTGAGTCTCCTAATACGACAGTTTGTCCCTTCTCATGTTCGTGAATAGCTTTTAGAGCGAGACCATATTCTTTGACTTGATCATATGACTCTCTAGAGAGCGCCTTTTGAACATATTGTTCATATTTGATCTTTAGGTCTGAATGCGTTCTGGGATTGATTTTGGGTTTTACCATGGTCTGATTCTCCATTAGTGTATCTGATAGTTCTTTTATAAAGGGGGACGTCGCTTTCTCAGGAGTCAAAAGATAAAGTTTTTTCTGTGCTCGAGTGACCGCTACATAAAACAGGCGTCGTTCTTCATTGACGTGGTGTTCCTTTGGTGTGATGTCTACGTCTTGTTCATATTGGAGCCACGTGTCAGGTGGACGATTTATGCGCTTACTTGTCCGAAAATTCAAAGGGAAACTGGCAGATCTGAGAAAGGGCATGAACACAATAGGGAACTCGGCTCCTTTAACACCGTGTACTGTATTGACTATCACACCTTCCTGTGGCCGATAGGATTCTGGTTTGATGTGTGGTAGCCCTCCAGAACGCATGATAGCTTCTAGATAAATATTAAAGGCGATGATACTATGATTCTTCTTATTCCTACGAGTAAAGTCCTGTGCCCTTTTCAGTAGATTACCAATATTGAGCAAGGTGTAGTGGTCGTCCATACCATATCTTTTAGCAGAAGACCTTAATATCCCAATTTGCTGTGTTATCTCCCACACCATCTCCCCGGCAGATCGTTTTTGAATGGTCGACCTTAGTCTATCGATCGATCTGATGATGTCATCGATGACGGGGTATCTTTCTCTAAGGTCATTGTCATTCTTGAACTGATCAAATCGTGGGTCAGTATCATATCTATTGCCTTTTGAAAAGATCATATGGGCTGTCTTATAACCACATTCATTTTTGATAAGACGGTAGAGCGCCGAATCTTGGAATGTGCCACCAGATACCAACTGGCACCATGCGATTATGTCTCTGACGCCAGAGCAATTGAATAATCCCATGTATTGAGGTTGTACAGGGATATGGGCCTCGCATAAAGCATCGACCACGCCATTTGCCTGACCATGTGTTCGGCATAATACTGCAATGTCATTATAGGGAATGCCTTCATCGATGTGATGATATATCTCACTGACCAAAAATTCTATTTGTTCCTCTTTGGTACCCCAAAATCGAATGGGTTTTTCGTGTGGGAGATCTAGACCTGAGAAGAGGGTCTTTTCCATACGACCATCATTGTTGGAGATACTCGCGTTTGCAAGATCCAAAATAGGCTGTGATGATCGATAATTCTTTTCAAGAGCAATTGATTTGAACTTGTCATGCCCATTATAGCGATCCTTGAACTCTTTTATGTTAAATGAGTTAGCGCCTCTGAAACTATAGATGACCTGGTCATCATCTCCCACTACTGTAACGAATTTTCGAGCACCGGCAATGAGGGCGATGATCTTATTTAACGCAAAATTATTATCTTGAAATTCATCCACAATGATATGACGATATTGGTCTTGGACACTTTTTAGTAAGTCGGAGTCCGTGGACAGCATGGTATAGGCGGAAAGGATCATATCTCCATAGTCTACAACATTGATCTCTTTTTTCCACGATTGGAATAATGGAAAGATCCTTTTAAGATCCATGATCTGATTCGCTATCTCCGGAGTGATCGGACCCTCTTCAGATGGTGTGGGAACGTCCATTGTCGCCGGGTCAATAAGTTCGTCTCTTGTTCGATTAAAAAAGGGAATGAAACTCTCGGTGACAGCTCTCTGGGGATCAAGAGGGAACTCGTCTGATGCAAAAGGCTCTAACTGGTCAAACCTTTCAAGGAACATATGGATGGCCTCGCTCTGGTCTAATAGTTGAGGTAGAGAGTTGTCATACTCTTTCAAGATCTTGAAACAGAGTGAGTGGAAGGTGCTCACAGTCATACTATAGACCTTAGGTCCAAGATGGTCTATGATCCTGTTCTTTAATTCTTTTGCTGCTTTTTCTGTATAGGTGATCGCAAGAATATGTTGTGGGTCAACATTGTAGTGCTCTATAAGATAGATTATCCTGTTTTCAAGTGTGAAGGTCTTGCCCGTTCCAGCACCCGCGAGGATCATCAATGGTGCTGGGGGATGTTCAATTGCGGATCTTTGTTTATTGTTGGGAGAGAGTTTCTTCTTTTGAATTTCCATAAGGATTGTGGATCTTATAATTACATCGATGAAAGATAAGCAATATTCTCATGCCAATAAAATTGTGAATGGTGTTCATGGAATATATTTTTTAACCTTTAGGCCTATCATGCGTCTTATGGTTTGAAATGACATGCAAAACGATCATGAACTCATTAAAGAATATCAGAATGGTGACCGGACAGCATTTGACAAGATCGTCCGAAGACATCTCTCAAATACCATCGGTTTCTTTTTCACTATCACAGGGGACAGGATGTCTGCAGAGGATCTTGCCCAGGATGTCTTTTTCAAATTATATAAACATCTCAAAAATTTTCGCTTTGAGGCATCATTCTCAACATTCCTCTACCGGGTCAACCTCAATGCCGCGAATAGTTGGCTCAGCAGGAACAAGTGGAAGAACCTCTTGCACCTTGACCAGGCTCCTGACCGAGGAGCAAGGGATACTGAGGTCGAGGATGAGTGGAGTCGAAAGGAACTATGGGATGCGATCGCCAAATTACCAAAGAAACAGCGGAGCGTTGTCGTGATGCGAATTGCCCAAGAACTTCCGTATAAGGAGATCTCTGAAACGACCGGCATGTCTGTGGGGACGGCAAAGGTGAACTATCACCACGCGCTAAAGACCTTGAAAAAATGGCTTAAATATGATTGAACTTGAAAAACGATTGAACAATACTCGTGTTGGTGATGTGCAGAAGACAAATGAAGATGAGTTTCTGTCTAAGCTTGAGACGAGATTGCAAAACTCCAGGGAAGATCGGAGGACGATGATGACCTCATTCACGATGTTGATCGTTATTTGCATGCTCACCATTACTCAATATGGGGTGCCAGATAGATTAGATTCAGTGTACTATGTGGATGAGATGGAAAACTTGTTGGAGACTGACCTATGGAATATTAGTGGTGATTCGTTGGTGTATGATGAGTCCTATTTAAATGACATGGCCTATTTCCTTTTAGAGGAAGGCTATCTATGGGAGACGTATGAATTAATTAATGAATTGGAACAAGAAGAGGAGATATAATTATGAAGAAGATCTTATTAGCGTTTATGATCTCTGGTATCATGGCGCAGGAACACGAGATCGATGAGAAAGATCACTGGGATGATGACCATGAACGGTCAGGTAGGATGGAGAGTATGGTCATATGGCGATTGACAGAGGACCTTGATCTCTCATCTGAGCAGGCAGAGAAGTTCTTTCCACGTTTTCGTGAACATCGTGAAGAACTTGACAAACTTGGTAAAGGTGAACGACAGATCTTAACCGATGTACGTCTTAAAATTCGAGATGAAAAGGAACTGTCTAAGTCAGAGATGGAAAAGGCCGTTAAAAAAGTATCAGAATTACGCAAGAAGCGTGTCGACCTAGAGACCAAGTTCATTCTAGGAATGGATGACATACTCTCTCCAAATCAAATGGTAAAATTAAGTGTGTTCAAACAAAGGCTGATGAAAGAGATGCAAGGTAAGGCGGGAGGACGTAAAGAGAAAGGTCATAGGAAGAATAATCGAAAACATAGGAAACGCGGTGGTCATAAGCGCCGTGGGTTCTAATTAGGAGGAGTATATCATGAGAAATACAATAATATTAATTCCATTGTCATTGTTCATTGTAGCTGGCTGTGTTGATAGCACTTCAGTCAATGACCAAGACAATACTGAGTCCCTTCTATTAGAGCTTCTAGACAATGATGAGGCTGTTGGTGTGGACGGATTTGACTCTGGTGGAGAGATGGACCTTGACCACGACATTGGCCTTGAGACCGAAGGAGTAGCACGTACCTTTAGTGATACACTGTCCTTTGGTCAAGGATACCGCATAAGATTCGGACGGAATCTCATTGACCGAGAGAGGACCGTTGAGTTTGAGACAGGTGAGGACACTGCCATTGGCCTTGTTACGCACGAGATCAACGGTGAGTTCATAGCCACTGCCATCGATACGAATCAGGAACAGATAGATTCTCTGAGCTTTACCAAGGAATTTTCAACGATGCTTACCCGTAAGGTACGTTTTGTAAAGGTTGATGACCCTTCTGACCCTGATGGATATAGATGGAAGATAGACGCGCTCACACCTATGGTTGGAGGTGCTGGAGAGAAGGTCTCCATCACTGGACTATCTTTTTATGACTTGAATGATAGCCTTCAGGTGGGAGAATTACTCTATTCCTTTTCTGCGGATGAATTGGGTGATCTTTTCATTGACCGTGAATCTCTGCCGGTCCTAACTGCTTTTAGTAGGGTCGTTGCCTACGCCAATGTGGACAATACAGGCCCTGAGTACACGACCGACAGTACAGGCGTTGGTGAGTGGGTGTTCTTGAACTATGGAAGAAGTCGTGAACAGCGAGGAAGAAGACACCTCCATGATTCAGGTATGTTCTTCGATGAGAGTATGAATGATAATACACACTCTGGAGCTATGAGAGTGCATGGACCAGGCCCAGGGCAGCTACGTGGTGTATTTCGTACCTTTACAGAGTCAATAGACCTTGCCACGATGTTTGTCTCAGATGGTGGATATAATACCAGCGTATGGTCAATCCCTTATAGAGTGGAAAGACCCTAGTCATATATCATTATCCTAAACAATAATCGACCCCGTCAGAAATGAAAATTTAAAAACTGGCGGGGTTTTTATTTATATGACCTACCTTCAACGGTAATTTATGGTTGTACTTAGAAGTGAAATATTTTACCTTATATGAAGATATACAACTTTAGTGCAGGCCCAGCCTGTTTGCCTGACGTTGTCTTGAGAGCAGTTCAAGATGCAGCTGTTGATCATGGAGATTCTGGAATGAGTGTGATGGAGATGAGCCATCGTTCCAAACCGATCGTTGAATTATTTGACAAGGCGACATCCAATCTGAGGCAATTACTCAATATTCCATCAAACTACCATGTGTTATGGCTTCAGGGAGGGGCGTCATTACAGTTCTCTATGATTCCACTCAACCTACTACCTGAGAAGGGACGAGCAGACTATTTGGATTCAGGAGCGTGGGCATCAAAGGCCATCATAGAATGCAATAAGATAGGCAAGGCCAATGTCGTTGGAAGTTCAAAGGAATCTAACTACTCATATATTCCAAAGGAATATGAGCAAGATATAAAATCAACATACCTTCATATAACTAGTAATAATACAATATACGGCACTCAGATTCATGTAATGCCTAAGGTTGAATCTGCCACTGGATTCCTCGTTGCAGACATGTCATCCGACATACTCTCAAGACCGATCGATGTCACTGATTTTGGACTTATCTATGCTGGTGCGCAAAAGAACATGGGGCCCGCAGGAGTGACCATGGTGATCATAAGAGATGATCTGATGGGCAAAGGTCATCGGGAGATTCCCACAATGTTAGACTATGAGACCCACGCAAAGAAGGAGTCTATGTTCAATACACCACCTGTGCTATCGGTATTTGCTGTGAACGAGACATTAAAATGGATCGATGGATTGGGAGGTTTGGATGAGATGGAGAAGATTAATAGAAGAAAATCAGATAAAGTCTACCAAGAGATCGAGAGAAATTCCCTTTTCATGTCCACAATAAATGTTGATGACCGATCGATGATGAACATTCCTTTCATTTTTATTGATAGGTCAATGGATGATAACGAATTTTTATCCTTTTGTGATGAAAGAGGATTGAAGACATTGAAGGGGCATCGGTCTGTCGGTGGCTTCAGGGCATCGGTATACAATGCAATGCCCGAGGAAGGTGTTGATGCACTTATATTTGCCATGCAGGAGTACGAGAGATCAAAATGATCATGAATAAGATCCAAAGACAATTTGTGGTCGTTGAGGTGATGGTCATCTCTTTGTTGCTATGGAGATTCTATAGTGACCAGTTAACGATATATAATGCAATGATGTATACCTTGATCTATATTGCTTGTATGTTGGGTTGGTTTTATTTCAAGGATTGAAAATTTTATGAAGTTTAAAAATATATTTCCAATGATCGTCCTTCTATGTAGTTGCTCATCCATTGACCCAGTGGAGAAATTGTATTTGAATGGCTCAATTTGGACTGGAGATGCGTATAACCCCAGGGCAAGTGCCATCATTGTGAGAGGGGAGAAAATTATATTCGTAGGTTCAGATACTCAGGCCCTGTCGATGGTCAATGAGAAT
>CALCSS010000042.1 GCA_937893835.1 uncultured Fidelibacterota bacterium | reverse complement strand
ACGTCACAGATATTTTCTCTGTACAGGACGAGGTTGCCCTAAACATTGTAAACAACCTGGACATAAAGATCTCTTCCTCTGATAGGGAATCTGTCATAATGGACCCCTCTTCGAATGCCGGTGTTTATGATAGACTAACAAAGGCGAAGGCTCAGGCATATAATCTAAGGACCTCTGATGGTGGTATCGATAACATGATTGCCACCCTTAATGAAATTGTTGCTGAAGACACAACATACGCAGACGCACTGAGTACGAGAGGATTTTACCTTTTTCTAAAATTTTGGTATCAGGGTTATTGGATGAAATCTGATTCAGACACAGGAAAAAACATATTAAACAATTGTCTTCTCGACCTTGAAACATCCTTGAAACATGACCCAAACAATAGGATGGGTTTAGCCTTCCTCCCAGTTGCACATCTTGTTTCTCTCTGGACCCTTCCCTCTGCTACCTCAAAAATATTTACCGCTAGGAAAGCGCTTGTGGAGGTAAATGAGTTTAGAGAAAAATATCCAGATGATTTTATGTCAAATTTTGTAAAGGGAATCTATCATAGGCTAAAAGCCAGGATGGCTGCGATTTCTAGCGATTCTGACTATGAATTAGCAGTAAAATATCTTTCTTTGTCCATAGAGCAAACACGAAACGCGATAAAGAACAATATTTCTGACCCAATGATAAAAAACATATATGAAGAGGGCTTAAACAACTTGGCCTATTTTCAACAAACCTATTCAGACTACTCTTCTTCAATCCGGTATTATGGTGAACTAGAAAAAATAAACTTGAAAGACAAGCAGTACGAAAGACTTTCAAGGGCATACTTCAGTCACGCTATGGTCTTACAACTAATTGGTAATTATGAATCTTCTATTGATTATGCTTTTAAGTATGAAAAATTGCACAATCAAATCAAAACACCCAGAATGCTTTTGTTATCAAAAATGTTGATCGCAAGTAACTACATCCAAATGGGTGAGGCCAAAGTGGGCGTGGATATTCTCAATGAAGTAAAGGATGATTATAAATCTGTTACAAAAACTGGTTTGGACATTGGTTCAAGTTATCATTATTTACTTGCGCTGGCACACGCTGGTTTGGACCAGAATAATAAGGCCATCGCACACCTAGAATCGTTTAATACCCTTTTTAATAATATTGTTGAAGAAAAATCTGATAATGAATTTCACCATTGGGTGGTCACAGGAAAAAGGATGGCCGGAAAATCGTTGTTGGCATTGACCCATGCTAGACTAGACAATAAGATAGAATCATTAGATATTATTCGCTCAATAGAAACCGAGATAAAAACACAACCCAGGTTGTTTTATGAAAGTTCTGTGGAAATCTTATACAACATAGGGATGGCCTATAGCGCGCTTGGAGAGAGTGATCGGTCAAGGGCCTACATTAAAAGGGCCGCGACTGAAATGAATAGGATTGCTGATATGTTAGCAGATGAGGATCGGACTCTATTTTTAAACAATATAGTAATACATAAAAAAATTCAGAGCGTAGTTTCTTGATTTTGGGGATAATAAGTGAATAAGGCTGCGTCTTGGACATTGGCTGTAGTTGTTTCAACATATCTAATTGTTGTCGGATACGTGTACCTAAACCAACATAATATTGTTTTGTCTCCATCTCCTCACTATCACCCCCCTCCAAGGTCGTTCAATATTGTTCAAAAACATATCCCCTTCAACGCCAATGACAGTCTTCACGCTTGGCAAATAACTAATAATAAAAATAAAAAGACGATTTTATATTTTAGTGGCAATGCATTTAATATATCTCACAGATTATTTCATGTGGATGTTTTTAATCAACTGGGAATAAATGCGGTGATGTTTGATTATAAGGGGTATGGGTTAAGCACGGGCTCTATAAAGTCGAAGGAAAGCTTCTTTGAAAGTAGTGCCGTAGCATACAATTACATGGTAGACAGTTTGGGCATACCACCAGACTCCATGATCTTTTGGGGTTATTCATTGGGTGCTCCAATCGCAACAGAATTGGCCAGCGGAAAAAACATTCTTGGGCTAGTTCTAGAGTCGCCTGTTATAAGCGTAAATAAATTGGCAAAAACACTTCATCCGCTCTTGCCCTTTTCAATAATAAACAAGTTTGATTTTGATATTGAAGACCATATTAACGACTCCGCTTCGCCTCTACTTTTAATCCATAGCAGAGAGGACAACGTCATCCCGTTTCCCCAGGTTTTTAATTTTTATAGTAATCTAAAAAGACAAAATAAGACCCTGATAGAAATTCAAGGAAAGCATAGAATGTCTTCATTTGAGTCTTTTCCTGCATACTATGATGGAGTTTTTACCTTTATTAATAATATCTGACCAGCCCCCTACCACAGCCAAATATAGGTGACCGCACTATTTTGTCGTCCAAAATCTGAATCATGGTTAATGTTGCAGTCTGCTCTCATATCTGCAGCAATTTTGTTAAACATATGATAATCCTCGCCATATATTACTGCCTGAAAGCGTCCCTCTTGTTCCCTGCACCACTCTCGCACTGAACCACGCAAACGACCAGAACCGTGGCCCGTAATAACCTTGACCGCTCGTGTTCTTCCCTCATATAGCGTTTGACTAACTGTGGTCTCAAGTAACGACCTTGCGCTCTCTATATTTAATTTTGAGTGACCAATGTCCACGACCTTTAATTTTTGATTCTTCATAGTGTTGGGGAAAGTTAGTCCCTTTTTTTAACTTTATAATCCAATTATAAGGAACTTAATGAGAAAAGTAGTTTTGGGTCGCACTAATGTTAAGGTGTCTGCCATAAGCCTTGGAACATGGGCCTATGGTGGCGCAAACACGGTTGGCAAGTTTTCAGTGGGTTGGGCTGGTCAGAGTGACGAAGACTCAAGAAAGGCCTTACTAAGCGCGTGGCAACACGGCATTAACCACTGGGATACAGCAGATGTTTATGGTGAGGGAAGGTCGGAGACCATAATAGGGAACATGTGGGACAAGGTCCCAAGAAAAGATATTTTTTTAGCAACAAAGGTTGGTTGGGATAGGGGGCCACACTCTCACTGGTATGACCCGAAACATATGTTACATAATTTGGATCGCTCATTGAATAACCTAAAAACAGACTGCGTGGACCTTGTCTATCTCCATCATTGTAACTTTGGTAAAAATGGGGAGTATTTTGATGGTGCGTTAGAGGTTATTAGAAAATTCAAAGATCAAGGAAAGACAAGGTTCATTGGTCTATCAGATTGGTCTAGTGATAACATTTTAAAATATATTGAAAGGTGTGACCCTGATGTTATACAACCATACAGAAACGTAATGGATGACAACTATATTGAGTCGGGTCTTTCGTCATATGTTAACATAAACAATATAGGAGTTTGCTTTTTCTCTCCACTAAAACATGGTCTTCTAACGGGTAAGTATGATAAACCAACAAGTTTTGAAAGTGGAGACCACAGATCCGGGATAAAGGATTTTGCAAGCCAAACAATAGTTCATAAAATGAAACAAAACAAAGCTCTCTTGGACCAAAGGTTTGCAAACCACAGTAACCCTACGATGCATGGAATCGTTGATGCTCTTTTTAATGGTGTGTCATCTGGTTGTGTGCTTCTTGGCCAGAGAAACACCAGGCAGGTTGAAGTTGCAGCTTCGCTTGGCAACCTAATGAGTGAAGAGGATAGCTCCTGGGTAATGTCCTTGTATAAACCACAAAACCTTCAATAGAGACATGCGCATGTCAGGCCCTGAGAAAAACTATGATCTGGACAATGATGGTTTTTGTTTTCTTCCAACTATTTTTTCAAAAGAGGATTCAGAGTCCGCGCGTAGTGGTCTGTGGAATATTATAAATGGTGAATACGCTACCGGTAGACAACCAGAAAGAAGATTTTGGGAGACTGGAGACGACCCAAGAAAAATCATAAAAATAGACAAACCTCACCTATGCAATGATGCGGTGTGGAGTCTTGTTACAAATAATAATTTTGGCAGGGCTCTTGCTGAGGCAACGCGCGCAAAAAAGATACAGGTGTGGCACTCTCAGGTGGTTTGGAAACCTCAAAGCATAGGAAACAGTGGTAATGCAGGATGGCACAGGGACGCACAGTATTGGCCATTTTGGGGAGAAGATGGCCTGTTCACCGCTTGGATAGCCTTGTCTAATGTGTCTTTGAGCTCTGGCCCCGTTAGGTTTGTTCCAGGGTCTAATCACTGGGGCGCGTTGGAGGGTCTTGATTTTTTTGACAAGGACCTTGTCGGTCAAGATAAGATCTTAGAAAAACATCATGGGGGGGCAGAGATCGTCAGTGGTAACCTAAAAATAGGCGAAGTTAGTATACACTCATCTCTGACCTATCACTCATCTCAGGCCAATCTCGACAAAAAACCACGTGTTGGCATGGTGGTTCACTTTTGTACAGATAGCGCAGAAAGAATTGTCATCAAGGGCGACAACGAACACTACCTTGACCAACTAAAAGACCCATCCATAACACCTATTATATATAGGGAGTGAGTATGAGCCAAGACCCTCAACCCAGTTTTAACAACAATGGATACTACGTTGCAAGAGGATTGTTTGATGAAAAAAGGATTCTACTTTTAGAAAAAGAATTTGACAGGATCATTGATCAAATTAAAAATAGTGGTGAAGACATAAACGCCCGTTGGGGCAGTAATCTAACGGCTGGTATTGAAGACCCAAACTCTACGGTGTTACACACTCACAATGTACAGAGCTACTCCTATGAAATGTTAAAGATGGTGCAAGACAAACAACTGCTAGATACCACAGAATCGATCATTGGAAACAACATTGTCTTACACCATACAAAGCTCTTTTTAAAACCTCCGCTGAGGGGTTCTGCATTTCCACTACACCAAGACTGGTCATACTTTCCTACCAAGAATAATTCTATGATAGCTGCGGTTGTTCATCTATCTGATGCGGGTGTGGGGATGGGAAGAATTAGAGTTGTCAAGGGGTCACACAAAACGGGTAAGATACAAGGATCCGATGGTCATTCATCATTAGAGAAAATTCATGGAAAACACAGTCTGGACTCTGCCACTGCAATAAATGCAAAAAGGGGTGACGTACTTTTCTTTCACTGTTGCACAATACACGGCTCCAATGCAAATAGATCAGAGAAACCAAGAAAAACCGTTTTGATTCAACTATATTCAGGAAAAGATGAAACAGAAGAGTCTCCACACACCAACCTACAGCTTACCCTTAGGGGGTGGAACTATCATGCATCTAGAAACAATCTAGATGGTATAAAGGGCTAGCCTTCTAGGCAGCCTCTTCCAGGTCTTAGTCTGCCATGACCAGATCAACTAAAACAATTAGGTCCCACTGATTGATTTCACCATCCTCGAGCATATCAATAGAGTGACAGTCATTGATCAGGTCATTGTTTTCTAGTAGATCCGAAAAGGCGAGAACATCTTCAACGCCAATGATCGGTGTAAAATCGTCTCCTTCAGCGTCTAGGTTGATATTACCCACAATGTTTACCAATCCATTACACCCGTCGCAAACATTTCCAAGTCCGTCTCCATCAGAGTCTTCTTGGTCGGGGTTGTAGTCATAGGTACAGTTGTCATATAGGTATGTTAGACCATCACCATCTGGGTCGGGGTGCAGGTCGGTTATTCTTGATCTGTTGACCTGATATACAGGTTCTTCACAACACCCGTCTAACCTCTGTATAAATGCAATGATACTAAGATTGTCGCTTACCCAGGCATCAGAAGGAGAAAAGGTACCAGTAAAGAGTTCCGACTCATTGGCATTGCTAATACTTATTGGATATTTATTGCTTTCAGATTTCGTAAGGTATGTCCGTAGTACGTAGCGCGCGTTGTGCCACTGGTCTACCGATCCCCAGTAAGAGTAGATACTGTCCTCCACAACAAACACTTCCAGGTATAGGTCTGAGGTGTTTACCGTTGAGTCTATGTCATCGATCAATATCTCTATGTCAAAATTGACATCTTGACCAGGTTCATAGCCACCAGAAATACCAATAGACCAGGGAGATTCATTAATGGCCATGGTCTGAACTAGTTCAGAATAGCCGGGGTAAATAGATTCCCAGTTTCCACCACTAGATCCTCCGACCTGAGAAAGGAGACCATTCCACTCGGTGTGGGGAATTCCACCAACGCTGTAGAGTTCTGTTCTGGTTTCCCAGGCAGATGGAATGTCGAAGTCACTATCGTCTGGGGTATAGCTTGGGCTGTGTATCTCTGTAGTGAATAGTGTGTTTGGAAACTCTCTTAAAAGCGTGTCTAGTGCGAAACTCGCAGATGGACAGTATGGTCAGTTGAGGCCTGTAAAGTCCTCTACCCAAACTTTTTGCTGAGAACGTGATGCCGTTTCAACAATGGATCGTAATTCTTCGTAGGGGGTTTGTTGTGGGTCAAGCCGCTGAGCAAAAGAGATCACTACAAAAGAAAAATAAATTATGATTGTTAACGGGGTTTTTAAATTTGTTTTCTTCATATTTACCTCAAGGCGTTATTATTCAAAGACTTCGGTTAATATGAGTATAAACAATAGATAGGTTTTCTTCAAGAAAATAAAGACCAGTGAAACCGGGGGCTTTTTTTATGATGTGCCCTATTCCAAGTAGGCACTTACCAACCAACCGCAAAACATGGCAAGGGCAACAGATGGAAACATCACATCAAGTTTGTCAATATATGGACCAATGCCATCAAGCCTTGGCACAATAAATTTGAAAAAAGGCACACAGAGGAAACCTGTGACCATCGATGTAATTGCTCCCTTTTCTGAAAATTTTTCATAAAAAAGGGACAGGATGATAACGGGACAAAAGGTTGCGGCTATTCCAGACCATCCAAATATCACAAACCAAAACACCGTCCTTGTTGGAGACAATAACGAAACAATTAAGGCAACGCCTAGCGCAAGAACTGCCAAAAGAAGTGTTACCTTTTTTGATAAGGACACCAGCAATCGTTCGTCTATTTTTGGATTGAATATCTGTTGGTAAAAATCTCTAGTTACCGCACTTGATGCAACAACAAGCAATGAGTCAACTGTTGACATAACAGCAGATAGAACAGCTGTGATATATATCCCTATAATTACTGGGGGCATGACCTGGGCCAAAACCAGGGCCAAGACATCCTCACCCATGTTTCCCAGGATCAATTCGGGGGAATCTCCCGCCTTTGTAAGAACAACCCTACCCAAAATGCCGATCATAACCGCTGCAGTATCTGTCAATAGGGTATATGCTATTGCTACCCATTTTCCTTTTTTGATCTCTGAATCATTTTTTATGGCAATGAATCTGACATAAACCTGGGGGGACCCCATAAACCCAATTCCTATTGAAATGAGTCCAATGATTGCCATAAGGTTCATCAGTGTAGCTCCACCGCTCCCCCAAAAACTTAACAGAGAGGGGTCTATGTCTTTTAAATTTTCAATGATCGAAGCATGGTCTGAAAGACTTAAATAGGTTGCAATAGGTAATACTATAAGCCCCACAAACATCAATGATCCTTGAAACAGATCTGACCATGCGACCGCTAAAAAGCCTCCTAAAAATATATACAAAACAACTATGCCAAATCCTAGACCAATGCCTGTATAATAATTCAGACCAAGAAAGGACTCAAAGGTCTTTCCTGTTATGTCGATCTGGGCACTGACATATATCACGACAAACAAGGAGAGCGCCGTTGCAGAAACAATCCTCATTAGGTGTGTCGTAGATTGAAAGTGACTTACGAGAAAATCAGAGATCGTGATGGAATCGTATCGGTCGGTAAGCCTCTTGAACTTTACAGCCATGAACTGCCATGACACCCAAACACCCAGAACCTCTCCCACAACGATCCATAGTGCGCTGACACCCATGACCGCACCCATGCCCGTGACCCCGATCAAGAGCCAACCAGACTCTCCTGTTGCTCTTGCTGATAGTGCGGCTATCCAGTACCCAAGTTTCTTCCCACCAACATAATAGTCAGTAAGGTTAGACACCTTCTTTGAGGCGAAGTAGCCTATGCCAAGAAGAATGCTAAAATAGACAACTAGAACAACTAGCTTTAAGGTCACTCGTCGTTATTTGTTCCGCTTGATAGGTGGACGTTCATTGTTGGATATGGTATCGAGATCTTGCTTTTAGATATTTGTTTATATACTTCTGTGTTCACAGCGTCAATGGTTCTTCCTCGAATCTCTGGGTTGTGAATCCAAAAAAGGAGCTGAAGTTTTAATCCGTGGTCTGCAAACTCTCTAAACCGGACCCTTGGCTCAGGCTCTGTCATTACGTTGTTTTCTTTCTTTGCAATATCTATCAACAGACTCCTTACATCGTCCAGGTCAGAGTCATAGGCAACCATAAGGGTGATGCGCACTCTTTCAATCTCGCCCGGCCCCCCACTCTCGTTTACTATTTTTGATGCGGCTATCACTGAATTTGGTATGGTGATCTCAATGTCGTCCCGGGTCATGAACCTAGTAGACCTTAGTCCCATCTTTTTGACATAGCCCCTTTCACCCGTGTCTAAAAGAATGTAGTCACCCTCTTTGAAGGGTGCATCGGCCATAAGAAATATTCCCGCAAAAAAATTAGACACCGTATCTTTTGCCGCCAGACCCAAAACGACACCCAAAACACCGGCGGAGGCCAGAATACCATTTATATTGATGTTCCAACTAAGAAATATGAGATAGGTGCCAAAGATACCAATTGCTATCTTACC
Source organism: uncultured Fidelibacterota bacterium (assembly GCA_937893835.1). Classification (GTDB taxonomy): domain Bacteria; phylum Fidelibacterota; class Marinisomatia; order Marinisomatales; family UBA1611; genus NZWG01. The sequence goes on along the minus strand of CALCSS010000042.1, from coordinate 41,277 downwards.
TAAATTGTTGAATAGCGGTAGTGTGTTCTTTTGCAATATCTTGTTTGATGCGGTTTGTCTTGACGCCCAATCCATGGACATCACCAATATCTTTGAAATAACAAATAACCATATGATGATCGTGATGGTCTTAAGGGTGCCGGTCAGGGCAAATTCAATGTGGTCCGGAAGCGCTACGGTTTTTATTGATAGGACAAATCCAATAAAAAGGATGGAGTAAAATATGGGCTTGTGAAGTAGCTGAAGGATACGATCGTCCAGGGTTGTCTTTGTGGTTTTGACCATGCGTTTAAATATAAATGTAAACATCATGTCTACTAGTTTTGCTGTAATGATGGATGCAAAGACCAAAACCAAACCCCTTAGTGCGGGGTTGGATGCGGTCAGGTCATAATATTCTTTGAGATCAGACATGGTAAATCCTATTCTTTGCCTTCTCGTTCATTATATATTGAGAAGATTTGTTTGTTTTGTTTAAAATCCTTTATGGGCGTAGTAACCCCTGCGGTTCCCATTTCCCTAATAAGACGTATTCTGTTAAAATCAATGACAGCGGTTTGCATATATGGACCCTCACCACTTTCTTGTAAAACGACTCCCTCAGGGTCAACGATCAGTGACCCCCCTACGCGACCAAGGCCTACACCGTTACATGAGACCACATAACACTGTTGCGTTATTGCGGTCGACCTTGCCAAGACCTTCTCTTGTGTTCTGTCTCCCGTTGTTGTCATGGTCGGAACAATAATAAGTTCTGCCCCTTGACCAACCAGGTCTCTGGCAACCTCTGGAAACCACATATCGTAGCAAATCATGACCCCAACGGACCCAAATCCTTCAATGTGAAACACAAAGGGATCTTTGCCGGGTGTTGTTTTTTCATACGGACACCAGGGGTATCTCTTGCGATATTTTCCAACCAGTTCGCCTTTGGGTGAAAACACGGGGGTAGTGTTAAATACCTCCCCCCTTGATAGTTCATAGATGCTTCCCGGAATCAACCACAGACCATATTTTTTTGCCATCTTGGAAAAAATGGTGGTCAGTTCACCCGGTATCCCCTCTGCTTCGCTTGACACATCGGTAACTATACCGTGAGCCGCAAGCTCGGGAAAAACCACCATTTTGATATCTGAAAATGTTTTATTTATGTGAGTAAGGTGTTTTTCTATGGTGTTTAGGTTCTTCTCTTTGTCCCCCTGGGAAAACATTTGGATCGAGGCAACTGTCATTTGTTCTTTCATAAAACTCTCTTCTTTATGCATTGAGGGGGCCTGTCCATGTGGAGGCCTTTATTAATTTTTTTGTATAGTCTTGTTCTGGGTTATTCAAAATCTTCTCGACCGTCCCAACTTCAACTATCTCCCCGCCATACAACACTGCGACATCATCTGCTATTTCTGATATAACCGGCAGGTCATGGGATATGAAAAGATATGATAAATTTTTCTGCTTTTGTAGTGATTTGAGTAACTCCAATATGTTTTTCTGAACCTTGACATCCAGGGCCGACGTTGGTTCGTCCAAAACAATGATTCTAGGGTCGATCATCATCGCCCTGGCTAGGGACACTCTCTGTCTTTGTCCTCCAGAAAGTGAATATGGGTAACGAGTTAAGAGATCTTCGTTTAGCCCTACACTCTTGATCATTTTATTTATCTTAGACCTTATTTTACGTTCATTAGAAACACCAACCAACTCCAACGGCTCTGATAGAATATTTTGTATATTCATTTTAGGGTTCAACGACCCCGTACTGTCTTGCAAGACCGCTCCGATCTTCTTGTTTGGAGAGGTCAGGTTTTTCGTAGTGCTCCCGTCTATTGATAATTTCATCTTACCCGAATCGCGTTCCAATATGTTCAGTATCATTCTTGCAATTGTGCTCTTCCCGCTACCCGACTCACCTATGAGACCCAAGGTCTTACCGCGATATAGGTTCATTGATACATTATTAACCACGGACTGTCTGCTTTTATTGTCTCCATATGATTTATGAAGTCCTCTTATGGATAGTATCGCATGATCACGGTCCTCTGTGTTATCCGTTTTGATTTTTCTGTTTGATCTTTCTTGGCCATCTATAAATGTCCTTATATATTTGTCTTTTTGATGGAGAAAGACCTCGTCCGTTCTGCCTTCCACAAGAACCTCCCCAGACCTCATAACGGCCACGCGATCACAATAACGCCTAATGGTAGCAAGGTCGTGTGAGATAAGCAGTACCGCGACACCCAACTCGTCTTGTAGTGAAAACAAAAGGTCCATCATCTCTAGTTTAATATTTGCATCCAGACCCGTTGTTATCTCGTCCGCTATGATAAACTTTGGCCTCATGGACATTGCCAGAGCTATCATCACTCTTTGCATTTGCCCCCCTGAAAGTTGATGTGGATATCGGGAGCCTATATCGAAAACAGAATCTAGTTGAACCCTTGCTAACCATTTTTTTACATATGCTTTTGTCGATGTCTCTATATTGAGACCTCTTTTCTCCACTATGGTTGTCATTTGTTTTCCAATGGTCTGTGTTGGGTTTAGTGACTGCATTGGTTCTTGAAATATCATTGTGACCCTTGAGCCTCTTAGGCTGGTCATCTCATATATGGGCGTGGTGTCATATGTTATGTTTCCACCTGATAAAACACACCCGTCTGGTAAAAGATCCATAAGCGCCCACCCCAACATGCTCTTGCCACAACCGGTCTCTCCTATTAGACCAACCGTCTCGTTTTTGTGGATCGTAAGGTCAATGTTGTTTAGAATGGTTGTTGTCTCGTTCTCTTTGTTGCTGGTTACGCTGAGATCAGAGATCTTCAAGAGTACCTCTCTCATTGTTTTTTATGCCCCTTGGAATTAATAGAGCCTCTTAGATCATCGCCAAGAACATTGAACGAAATGACCGTAAGGACAATAAACAAGCCAGGGAAGAACACCTCCCACCAATGATTTATGAACTGCGCACGTGATTGGGTGAGAAGTAGGCCCCACTCTGTCTCTGGGTGTTGCGCGCCAAGACCTATGAATGAAAGCCCTGCGGCAGTAAGGATCGCATAACCGGCGTCTATCGTCCCCTGAACAAGAACAGGACCAATGCTGTTGGGAAGAATATGTTTTTTCATAATATGTAATTTCCCCGCTCCCATACTCTTGGACATTGAAACGTAGCCCATTGAGGATATTATCAGTGTCTGTGAACGAACAATTCGAACATACCAAGGAAACCAAGAAATTGATATTCCAATGATGACATTGTTTAATGATGGACCCAGTGCCGATGTTATCACAAGCGGCAATATCAATGGTGGAAAAGCAAGAAAGCCATCTGTTATACGCATAAAGACCTCATCGGTTCTCTTACTTGAAATTCCTGAAAACATACCGATGGGGGCACCGATGAAAATTGATAAAAAGACAACACCAAAGGCCACCTTCAGCGAAGATAGTCCCGCATGAATCGTCAATGTGAATAGGTCGCGCCCCGCAGTATCAGTTCCAAACCAGTGCCGCAAAGAAGGGGGCTGGCCCCCAATATCGAAATGAACTGCTCCCGAAAGATCCTCTTCGTATGGAGAAAGAAAAGGTACCACCGCAGATGAGACGATCAATAAAATTATAAACGACAGAGCGATGCGAGAGGATCTTTTTCTTAATAGGTTGGCCAAACTAATCACTGGTCTATCTTCCAATTCTAGGATCGATCATCGGATATAAAAGATCAATAAAAAAGTTTATTATAACATATGTTAGGGTATAAAATAAGGTGACACCCATAATTGCAGGAAAATCATTCGTCAAGATCGAGAGCACACTAAACTGACCAAGTCCCGGCCAATCAAAAATTGATTCTACGAGAAAGGTTCCTCCCAACATCAGACCAAAACTAAGCCCAGAAACGGTTGACACTGGAACAAGCGTGTTCTTATAGGCTGATCGCTGAATTGCCTCTGCAGGTTCAAACCCATATGCCAGATATGTTTTAAAAAAGGGCTCTGACATGGTCTCCATCATTGCTGAGCGCGTAGTTCGAAGTATGAGACCAAAAACCCCGAATGCCAGTGTCATCATTGGCAGAAAAATATGGGTGAGTCCATCGCAAAACAACTCCCACTCTCCTGAGGCAAGGGTGTCAAACAAAAACAGACCACTATTAATAGATAGGTCAATATCAAGCGTACTAAAACCAGAGTGCCGACCTTGAAGGGGGAACCATTGTAAAATACCAAAAAACAACAATTGTAAGATCATACCCAACCAAAAAACAGGGAAGGACAATCCTAAATATCCAACCCCTCTGATGATTTGATCGGGTCTCGTATTTGAAGCTATTGCCGTTTTAAGCCCTAAAAAAAAACCGAAAGACAGAGCTAGTAACATAGAAAAAAAGACCAGTTCAAACGTAGCAGAAAATCGACGACCCAGTTCGGTCAGCACTGGTTGGCGCGTCCTTAGTGAAACACCAAGATCAAGTGTAATTACATTTTGTAAAAAGGAGACATATTGTTCAATCAGGGGCCTGTCAAAGCCCAGTTTGTTTTTTGCCGTCTCTAGTTGCTCTTTGGTGGGGTGGTCACCAACCCACAATGATGCCGGATCGCCCGGTAGAGAATGAGAAAGAAAAAATGTTATCGTGCTCACAATGATCAAAACGAATACCGTTGAGATCAGTCGCCTTGTGCAGTATGCTATCACTGTCCCCTTCCAAGATGATAGATCAAAAGCGTTGAATATGCTGGGTTATTTCTTAGACCTGTTATGTTTTTCTTGTGCACTGATTGAACGTTTATGTCAACTACTGGTATGACAACACAATCATTGATGAGTTTCTCTTGTATTTCCTTGTATAGATTCCTAGACCTTTCAGGATATATTGATTCGTTTTTCCATGCTGTGTTGATAAGTGAGTCCACAATGGGGTTGCTGTAGTATGAAAGATTAAAAAGTGGACTCTCCTCTGTCTTATACAACCCGAAAAACCAATCAGATGGAGACGATAGTGTTGGCCACCATGCCATGGAAATTATATTGGAAGCGGTTTCGAGCCTTCTGGCCTTGTCCCAGTTCGACGACCAAAGACCGGGCTTTAGATCAAGGTCCAGTCCAATTTTTCTAAGGTTGTCCATCAAAAGAAAAGATGTTAGTCTATATTCTTCAGATGTCGAAACATAAGAGATGTCGGCACTGATGTTTTTTGTTGTAATCCCCGACCTATCAAGAAATCTCTTACCCATATCCAGACTGAAAGGAACAAGGCTGTCAGGTGCCTCAAATAGTGGCATATTGTCAGGTATGAGGCCCCTTGCCTCTTTACCAGCCTCAAGGTAGACATGGTCAGCTATGGTCTTTCGATCCATTATCGCGGCAATGGCTCGACGAACCCAAATATTATCAGTGGGTGGTTTTTTGGTGTTTAGTAAGTAGAAATGATTGATCCAAGATGGGCGATATGATACACTTATGGAGGGGTTGTTGTCCAACCTTTCTAGTAGCTGTACGGGGATTAATAGGGCATAGTCAACCAATCCGCCCTCTATCATCTGTAGGCGAGTTGACGATTCTGATACGACCTTTATGATAATTGAGTCAAAGTGATCCTCTCTGTTCCATCCGGCCCAATAATCATCATACCTTTGAAGTTTGATATGTTTATTTTTGGTCCATTTTTTAAATTGATATGGCCCCGTGCCACTACCATATCCACTTTGTAAAGAATCCTTAGAAAGCTCTGATATTTCAGGTGAATACATCCACGCTCCGTATTGAGAGCTAACTATCTTGTCCAGGGGAACGGGCGACGAGAGTTTGAAGATCACCTTGTGGGGACCATCGGTAATAACCTGGTCAACAGAGTCCCAAATATAGCTTCCACCTCCATTCATCCGCTTGTTTCTTTCGATGACATACCTTACCGATTCAGAGTCGAACGCTCTTCCATCGTGAAAAGTGACCCCCTTTCGAAGTATGAATTCCCAGGTCAGACCATCGGATGAACTTGTGTAGGTTGTTGCAAGACCCGGCAAGAATCGACCCGGAGCGGTACCAGCGTCGTGCCACAATAATGGCTCATAAATATTTGACATTGGGAATACCTCCAATGAAAAAGCCGTGGCCGGGTCCCAGTCTTTTACATCATCGTAGGTTGCAATGATGAACGAGTTGTCATCTCTGACCTGATCAACACAAGAAACAACAAACAGGACAAACAACAGAAAAAGGTTCACCTTCTTACCCTGCATTGCCTTTTTGATCTGAGTCAAGATTAAGTGTCTAGCATAAATAAAATGATCTCTAAACACATTCTTTGATCGTTTATTTTCCAAAAACCATTTTTTTGGTGATTCGTTCCTGTCCAGTTTTTAGCTGATAAAAATAAACACCACTTGAAACCACCTGGCCTCTCTTGTCTACCCCTTTCCATTTTTCAATATGTGTGCCCGGTGCCCGGTGCCCATCAAACACGGTTCGTATCTCCTTACCTAAAATATCATATACTTTTAATGAAACATGCTCAGGTTGGTGGGTGGTGTACTGAAACCTTGTTTCAGGATTGAAGGGGTTGGGATAATTTTGTCCAATGGAGATCCTTTGTGGGTTAAGGTCTTGGTCGTTTCCAGTTCCAAGTGTTCCATTGTGCTCTATCATATATAGATGTGGCTTGTCAGAAGCAAAACTAGCAGATGAAAAAACAATATCACCATCGCCATCATTATCTATGTCTCCTGAAAATAGTTTTGCTACTCTCACCTTACCTTGGTCGTTTCCAGGTGTGAAATTGTCCGTTGTGTCATCCATAAAAATAACTCTTTCTACGTAGCTACCGGGACTTGTCGGGTCACCTCCACCATACTCCCAATCATAAACGGCCTCATCATAGTGACCTGCAAGATAAATATTGAGATTGCCATCACCATCTGCGTCGCCTAGGCTGACCTGTCTAAGACCACCAGCATAGGTTGAAAACAAATTGAAATTAGAGTATGATAGGCTGCTAACATCATCAACGCCATCTACCACAAAAAAACTTCCAGGTGTTACAAGGTCTCCAGATAAAGAATTGACACCAGACGTCAAACAAATCATCTCATTTGCCCCATTGTTGTCAATGTCTGAAATTAGAATACCTTGGTTGGCTCTTTGATAAAGCTCTGAAGAAATAAAAAAATCTGTTTGGTATTCGTACTGGTCTTCGCCGGTATTTTCATGGACAATAAGGTGAAAATATTCGTAGCCCACAGTATATATTTCCTTTGCCCCATCGTTGTCCAAATCTCCCACTGAAATGTTGTAGCCGCTCCAGTTTGACCAGACCTCGTCTTGATACTCTATGTTAAAGATGGCAGAGTCATTTATTACTGTATCAAGTTCAAATATCATAAGGCGGCTCGTGCCTCCGGTCCCTAGCTCAGACCAGGGTCCATCCATCACAGATACGATGATCTCTTGTTGTGAGTCACCATCCAGATCTTCGACATGTATCTGACCGGCTTCCCAAACACTGTCAAGGCCCATATCCCAGGTGAACGTTGGTTGAGACAAAAAGGACATCGAATCTGGGTCCCACTCAAAAACCTGGAGCCCCCTTTGACCCGAAGCGCCAGGGCTTGTGTCAACTAAAGATAGTATTTCTTGATTGTTGTCTCCATCAATGTCGCCCACGGCAACGCTGGAATAGGCATCGTACGAACAACTAAGATCATAAAATGTATAGACCCACTTTAATGCTATGGAGTCATTGCTCGCGGCTTCGTAGTGATATACACCATTGCAGAATTCACCTGCATAGGCACTGGAGACAACAAAATCTCCAAAACCATCGTTGTCGAAGTCAAATGGCCCAACCATGTTCCACGGGGGACCTGCGGGTATGAGCCCCCCTGCACCCCAGGGTTCGTTGTGCCACTTCACAGAAAAGGCGGTGTCCACCTCTGTTGCTGAAACAACCGAAAACATTATAAATAAAATGAATATGAATAAACCTTCTTTCTTTAACATGGTTGTATCCTTTATTAGGCTTCGATTCATTAAGATGATGATTGTATATTTGTGTGGAAGTTATACCCCTATGAAAAAATTATCCATCATGTCGTTTATAAATATGTTTATTGTTTTTAGTTCTGTGGCGTTAGTGGGTCAAGAACCATTTTTAGAATTAAGACCCTTTGAGCCACCTGGATTTGAACAGTATCCTGTATCGGCACACGTAGACCACCAGTGCCCCTGTTCCAATGTCATTGATTCTCTTTTATTAAGATTTGATGGTATTGAATTGGTTGATGAGGTTGTCTATCCAGACTGTAGGTCTGGTCATTCTTGTTACGATGGGCATGCCGGTGTTGACTACAATATGCCCTTCAACACCCCAATCCTTGCGCCTGCAGGTGGCTATGTTCTTTGGGCCTCTTTCTCGCCACCAGCAGACCCTTGTCCCGGAGGAATAGAACCCAACGGAGACCAGGGAACCATCATAGTTGCACATGGAAATGAGTATTTCACCGTATACCTCCACATGACACCGCCACTCAATGTTACCGTGGGAGACAATGTTGAAACAGGAGACACTTTGGGCTTTGCGGGTAATACCGGATGCACAACAAATACCCATCTGCACTTTGAGGTTCGTAGAGGAAACTGGTTCTTTGACTCTGTTGAACCGTATGCAGTGAATCCCTTTGGTTGGTGGGGTGGCTTTCTTGACCCGGTTGAAGAATTGCGTGGTAATCGAAGTGATTGGCTTTGGATATCAGACAGCTTGGTTGATGATGGAGACAACGGTTTTCAAAGATTCCATGGTCCCGACTGGGTCTACCTTGACCAGGGATATAACAACGATTGTTGGATCTCACCGACAACAACAGACCCCGAGGAAAGTCGACACTACGCTATTTGGGTTCCAAGTATTGAGGGTGTGGGTGAATACAACGTCGAGGCTTTTATTCCTGATGGAGTATCTGGTACGACCGGGGCCATATATGAACTATATGTAAAAAACGAGGACGGCGTAAGTACGAGGTCAGATGTGATCGTAGACCAGAGCGCGGTACGAGGGGACTTCAAGTTCATAGAAACAATTACACTGAATGAGGGAGAGAGCCTTGGGATCATATTGAGAGACCTTGTTACCAATGATGCAAGTGGCTCGAACGTGATTTTTGATGCTATCAAGGTTGATCCAAACCTCACATCCGAAATTCATACAGAGAGTACAAATTTTCAAATCCCTGAAGTTGTAAGTTTGAGCAGCGCATTCCCAAACCCCTTTAACTCTACTGTTGTTATAGGGTATGAATTAAAAAACGATGCTACTGTCGAACTTGAATTGGTAGACCTTTTTGGAAGAAAGATCATAAAAAACAACACAGTGAGAAAAGCCGCCGGTACGCATTATTTCTCCTGGGATGGGAAAAATGATCTTGGTGAAACATGTCCATCGGGTGTTTACCTCTTCTCCATATCGTCTGGTGGCATATCTAAATCCAAAAAAACTGTCTTTCTCAAATAAAAGAGGCTGGAACAATCAATTTAAATAATTCACTTTATTTTTCTTCTTTTTATTGGGTGTTGGTTTTTTGCCTATCTTTAAACTGTACCATTAACAACAATAGCTCAAATATGAACATGAACAATACAAGCATAGTTCCAAAACCTACAAAAATGGTGCCCGGAATCGGTAATACCGATGTGGCTTTAATTGAAAAGATCTTAGTGTCAACCAATGATGAATCTGAGATTAAAATAGCAAGGATGATCCAAAAATTATTGTCTCCAGTCAAAGATCTATCCATTGAAATGTCACAATCCAAGACACCCAACTCTATCTTTGTTGTTCTCAACGATGAAAGCGGCCTGACAAATGAGGGCTACTCTCTTGCCATTGGCGATGGAAACACAATAGAGCTAAGGGCTTCATCTTATTCGGGCCTTTTTTATGGATATCAATCACTACGGCAATTGTGTGGGCCTGAACTTGAGATTGGCAACATCCCCAAAACATCCTTTATACCAAATGTCGACATCCTAGATGCACCAACATTTGGATATAGAGGAATGCATTTGGACGTGTCCCGGCATTTTTTTGATATCGATTTTATAAAGACATATATTGATATGATAGCTTTGCACAAAATGAATGTTTTCCATTGGCATCTGACAGATGACAACGGATGGAGGATAGAAATAGACAGATACCCCTTACTTGCTGAAAGATCCGCGTGGCGAGTTGACCGAACCAATGAACCATGGAAAGAACAATCACCGGTCAATGGCAAGGAAAAGGCCACATATGGTGGTTACTATACCAAAGAGGAAATACGAGAGGTGGTGGAATATGCCGCCAGTAAAAATATTGTGGTTATACCTGAAATCGAGATGCCTGGTCACACATCAGAGGTTTTTGCAGCCTATCCAGAGCTCTCGTGCAAAGGGAGTCTCATACCTGTAAACCCAGGTTCTTATTGGCCCAATGTTGATATTTTTTGTGCTGGTAAGGATGAGGTCTTTGAGTTTCTCGAGAACGTTCTTGATGAGGTCATGGAATTGTTCCCTGGGCCCTACATTCACATCGGTGGAGATGAGGCTGACAAGCTACATTGGAGGACTTGCCAAAAGTGCCAAAAAAGAATACAGAATGAGGGGCTAGCAGATGAACACGAATTACAAAGTTGGTTTATAAAAAGAATTGAGAAATTCATTATTTCAAATGACAAAAAACTCTTGGGGTGGGATGAGATACTTGAGGGGGGTCTCGCAAAAACCGCGACCGTAATGAGCTGGAGAGGAATGAAGGGAGGAATCGAATCTGCAAAGGCAGGGCACGACGTTATAATGTGTCCAACATCGCACTGTTATTTTGACTACTACCAGGCAAATCCCGAAACGTCACCGGCGGCGTTTGGGGGATACACCACGCTAAAAAAGGTCTACTCGTTCAACCCTATCCCAAATGAACTTTCAGACCCAGAGAAAAAACACATACTGGGTGGACAAGGTAATCTCTGGACAGAATATGTCCAAACTCCAAAACGAGCACAATATAGGGTCTTACCTAGAATGTCTGCTCTATCGGAGGTCTTGTGGTCTGGGCCAGGAAGTAACACATATGATGATTTTTATCATAGGTTGAACAGTCTTGAAGATAGGTTCGATGTTCTAGGTTGGAACTACGCACCCGGCTCATACATTGTATCAATAAATGTTGATCCCAGCAGCAACAATCAAGAACACAGAATAACCCTGTCATCTGAAAAACCCGGCGAAACCATAAGGTTTACCCTGGATGGGTCTGAGCCAACCAATGAGTCTAAACTTTATGGTTCCCCTATAGTCATTAATGGTAGAACGATGATCAAGGCAGCTCTTTTCATCAACAATGAGCAAAAAGGGAAAACATCTGAGAAAATCGTTCACTTTAGCAAGGCAATCGGAAAGAGGGTAAAATATAACACCATCTACAAGGCGAGGTATTCTGGCTCTGGTCCTCTAACCTTGGTCGATGGGCTTACCGGTTCAATAGCACACAACGATAATTACTGGCAAGGGTGGCAAAAAGAGAACATGGATGTCACCATTGACCTGTTAAATATCGAAAAAATATCAAAGGTATCCATTGGATTTCTTGAATCGCATGGGTCCTGGATCTTCCTACCAACGCTTGCCATTGTTTCTTTCTCAAATGACGGTGAGTCGTTCAACCAAAAAGTAGAAATAAAAATTGACGATGGTATACGGAGCGGTTCGGCAAACAGAATTGAACTGGAAAGTCAGGACCTAAACCTTTCTGCTAGATTTATAAGAGTAGAGGCCGTGAATCGAGGTGTTTGTCCAGATTGGCATCCCGGCGCTGGTGGAAAGACGTGGATATTCTCAGATGAGATTGTAATAGAGTGACCACGGTTGCAAAAACCTTCTAATGCTAAAAAGGTGATTTTTGTTAATCTCCTTGGTGATTATTAGATTTTAACAAAGATATTGAGACTTTAATGAAAAAATTATCACTTATCCTTTTATTGGCTGTAATGGCGTGTTCATCTAAAGAACCTGTAGATATGAAAGGGGTTCTTTATGACCGATCTGGACAATATATCACAGGAGACAATTACAACACCTCTTTTATTGGTTTTTTCTATAATCAAAAGGTATACAACGGACCAGGGTTCATTCGTTTTAGAAGCGGTGAAAAAAGAGAACAGGGCAACCTAAAAAATGGATTCAGGTCTGGGGCCTGGACGGGTTGGGACAAAGAAGGAAATAAAAAATTCGTTGGAGAATATAAAAAGGGAAAGGCCCATGGAAAATGGACAGGTTTTCATATAAATGGGAAAAAGAAATATGAAGGAAGCTATGAGCTGGGTTTCCAGAGTGGCAATTGGAACTATTATGATATAAATGGTAAAAAGAACCTAGAAGAAACATATTATGTCTGTAATGACGAGTGTAAGGATGCCCACCCCCCTGACCGCAGGGGCGTCCCTTATGTCTGTGAAAAACTAGGACGACTCAAAGAATCAAAAAGCTCCTAGTTTCCCTTTAATACAGATAGGTAGTTTGTTGTTCCAGGAACCCCAACGGGTACTCCTCCCGTAACAACAAATCTTTCACCCTCCTCAATTAACCCCATCTTGCCAAGAACCTTATTTGCAATCTCCGGAATCTCATCGGCAGATTTGTAACTATCAACCAAAAATGGGTTTACGCCCCACACGATGGCCAGCCTTCTACATGTTTCTTTAAAGGGGGTCATTGCAATTATTTTCGCAGCTGGTCTATATCTGGCAGCCATACGAGCAGTGCTTCCACTGTGCGTCATTGTAACCAATATATCAATCCCCTGGTCTCCAGAAACAGAACACGCTGCATGACTGATGGCGTTTGCTGTGTTGATTTTTTTATCCATAGGCTCGTTTGAATACTTTTCATAGTCAATTGACGATTCGGTTTCTTCAATAACTCGTGACAATACCCCTATGACCTTTTTTGGATGTTTCCCAATTGCTGTCTCACCTGTTACCATTAAAGAATCTGCTCCGTCTAGTATGGCATTTGCAATGTCGCTTACTTCGGCCCTGGTCGGTACCGGCCTGTCAACCATTGAATCAAGGATCTGAGTGGCTATGACAACGGGTTTACCTGCTTGGTTTGCCTTTTCTATAACCTCTTTTTGAACTAGGGGAACTTTTTCTATGGGTGTTTCTACACCAAGGTCTCCCCTAGCAACCATAACCGCATCAAATGAATCAATGATACCATCAAGATTTTGGACAGCCTCCCACTTCTCTATCTTTCCCATTATTGGAGTTGTGTATCCCGCATCTCTGACCTTGGCCCTGACCAGGTCATAGTCGGATGGGGACCGAACAAAAGACAACGCTATCCAATCCGCTTCTTTAGACAGGGAGGTTTGAAGGTCTACCTCATCCTGTTCTGTTAAAACTGGAACATTTAGTGCTATTCCTGGAAAGTTAACCCCTTTTCTGTTTTCAATGACTCCATCTTCCAGAGCGACGCACTCAAGGGCCTGGTCTGATAAAAGGTCTTTGACCTCTAGGGAAACCCTACCATCATCAATAAGAATTTGAGCCCCGGGGTTGATCTTTTCAAACCTGACGCCACTGGTCACTGAGATCTTTCCTGGGCCTACTTGATCATTGCTAATGACAATAGAGTCACCTTGTTTTATGCGTAGGGGTTTTTCCAGGTTTCTTACTCTAATTTTTGGACCCGCTAAGTCTGCTAGAATAGTTGGTCGTAAACCAAGCGGGGTCCTTAACGACCTTATGAGGTCAAAATACCTGTTTTTTTGATCTTTTGACCCATGTGAAAGATTGATACGAAAACAACACACACCTAGATCAACGAGTTCTTGTAGTGTGGATTCATCATCGCATCCTGGGCCAATGGTGGCTATTATTTTGGTTTTATTCATAATAAAAATTAGGACTATATAAAATCAATTCACTGAATCAATTCAATTTAAAACCTGACTGGCCAGTAGGCGAAATTTTTTTATTTTAACACTAAACTCTTTGCCTTCTTTATTTAGAACCCTGTAAGAACCCTCCATAAAGCCCACGGGGGTTCTAAGAGGACAAAAGCTTGTGTATTCAAAAAAACTGTTTGGTTCTATGGTTGGTTTTTTCCCGACCACGCCTGGGCCATATACATCCTCACTGATACCAGACCCATCTGTAATGTGCCAATACCGACCTATTAATATTATCGGACTCTTGGAATCATTGTGTATGCGAATAGAATATGAAAAAAGAAAATAAGACTGGGTCGGACTGGAGCGATCGGGCACATAGTGCGAGTCAACGGTAATAAGAATTTGCTTATGCACGATATAATATTAATTCCTTTATCTTTGCCATACGATTTATTCCATATAAATTTTCATTCAATATGAATGACAACAATCGAGCGTTATACCTTTTTGCATTTATTATCGCGCTTGGCGGATTGCTTGTTCAAACCAAAAAGACGGGCCCTTCTTCAGAAATAACCAACAATGAGATCATGGGTCATATTCGATATTTATCCCATGAGAACAGGTCCGGTAGACACCCTGGAACAAGGGGGTCGAGGGACGTCATTGCGTACCTAATCAAGCAGTTGAAATCCTATGGAGTGCGCCCTGGAGCAAACAACTCTTTCATACAACCATTTGACATAACCACTGGAATAGGGTTGGGTGGTGATAACTATGCACTCATCGATGAAGACTCTCTTGAAATAGAGCAAGAATATATTCCCCTTTCTTTTTCATCAAACGGAGAAACAGTGGGGGGTCTTGTCTTTGCTGGTTATGGATTTAATATTGATGAAGAGAGCCTTAGGTGGAATGACTATGATGGGTTGGATGTTAATGGAAAATGGGCTGTGGTGATGCGACACAGTCCCGAAAGGGGAAACAATCACTCACCGTACTCATCGTACTCCCCTCTACATAAAAAAATGCTAGTGGCAAGGGACAAGGGCGCAATAGGAATAGTCTTCATATCACAAATAGAGGACTCGAGTCTTTATCCACTAAACTATGTGGCGGGATATAATAACGTTGGAATACCGGCAATACACCTATCTAATAAGGTTGCCGACAAGCTACTTGGTGGTTTTGGATGGTCACGACAAAGCCTACAAGAAACAATGAACAGGTCTCTTGAATCAATAAATTTTGATATTAGGGGTAAAACACTAAAAACAAACATCGGGCTAAAACATATAAAAACACGTGCAGCAAATGTAATCGGTGAAATTAGAAGTGGAAACAGGGAATATAGAGACGAATATGTTGTTGTTGGGGCACACTTCGACCACGTTGGAAAGGGGGGTCCGGGATCGGGCTCTAGAAAACCAGACCAGGATGCCATTCATCCGGGTGCAGATGATAACGCATCTGGCACCGCGGGTCTTTTGGAGATCGCACAAAAACTAGCAACCCAGAAGAGTAAATTAAAACGCAGTGTGTTATTGATTGGTTTTGACGCTGAAGAAAAGGGGCTCCTTGGCGCAAAGAACTTTGTCAAAAACCCGACGGTGGAAATCGATAAGATCATTACAATGATCAATATGGACATGATCGGAAGAATGAAGGATTCAACCGTAACTGTGGGTGGTGTTGGAACCTCTTCTGTTTTTGAGCCACTTCTAGATAGTTTAAGGTCTGGTCGCGGTTTTAACCTTTCAATGTCAAAACCAGGCCTTGGCCCTAGTGATCATGCAGCTTTTTATTCTGACGATGTTCCTGTTTTGTTTTTCTTTTCAGGGTTTCACAATGAATATCACACCCCGGATGACACTTGGAAACATATAAACCTTCAAGGAACAACAGACATTGTCAATCTAGTGTATGATGTGGCATATCATTTAACGCGGGTAACGCGCGCGCCCGTTTTTTCTGAGGCTGGACCAAAACAAGCAGGAACCGCAACAGGCAGAAGGTTCAAGGTCACTTTCGGTATTATGCCGTCTTACGGAAGCATTGAGGTGGGTGTTGAGGTTGATGCAATTTCAAAAATGGATGGCCCTGCTTCAAGAGCTGGTATAAAAAAAGGCGATATTATCAAATCGATTGATGGAAAACCAATAAAGGACATCTATGAATACATGGATAGGCTAGGTGACCTAAAAAGGGGTATGACCGTATCTGTCTCCATAGAAAGAGACGGGGAAGAAATGACCCTTGATGTCTCTTTCTAGTGGTTATTGTTTATTGTCACCAACGCGCTCACGTATCTTTTCTGTAAGCTCTAAAACCGCCATTACATAATTATCTGCGTGATTGTAGGCGTAGATAGATTTATATATATCGCCACCCTTGCCGTAGTCCTTGCTATTTGATAAATATCCATTTAACCGAAGATAGTTCGCGATACTTCCTAAAACGTCTGGCCAACTGTATGGCTCGCGGACACCATTTTTGTTGAAATCAACCGAGTATCTGGTAAAGCTGGATGGAATAAACTGTCCATATCCAAAAGCTCCAGCATAAGATCCCCCTGTTTCTTGTGGGTCTAGTTGATCGTTGTAACAATACTTTAAAAACTCTGCCAATTCCTTGGTTGCCCACTTTGACCTTCGTGGAATATCGTGAATCTGAGAATACAATGAATTAAAAACAGAAAACTGCGAATGGTGAACACCGTAATTACTCTCAACCCCTGCAATGGTCACAACTATGAACGGATCAACTCCATATTTTTCAGCTACTGAGGTAATTAAATTTAGGTTGTCCTTGTAGAACCTTGAGCCGGCAGATACGCGTGACTCCTTTACAAATATCTTTCTGTAGTCTGACCAGGGTTTTTTTTCATAGGGCTTTGCAAATCTATCGGCAATTTCCTTGTGTATCTTGACCTCTCCACTAGAAAAGGCCTCTCTGACAAACGCCTCAGGTATTGCGCCATCAAGCTTTTCTATCACAAGTCGATAGGCTAGGTCATCATCAACCTTTTGAGCAAAAACAAAAATAGTTAAAAATAAAATCTTAATAAGGTCTTTCATCTATAGTTCCATTCTGTAATAAACAAGTTTGTGTCTCCTCTTTTTGCCTGATTTCGATTAGAGGCAAAAACTAAAAACTTTCCGTTTGGACTAAACATCGGAAAGCCATCAAATCCATTGAAAAAGGTGATTCTCTCTAGGTTTGTACCCTCAACTCCAATGGCGTAAAGATCAAAATCTCTACCGCTTGGGTCATGTAAATTTGATGAAAAAATAATTTTATTTCCATCAGGAAAAAAATAAGGACCAAAATTTGCAGCATCGTTATTTGTAACCTGTTGTTTGTTTGTTCCATCTGTGTTCATTGTCCATAATTGAAGAGCCATTGGGCGAATTGTGTTTTCTGACAATAGACTCTTATATTCCGCAACCTCTTTCTGTGTTTTTGGATGGTAAACTCGCCAGACGATCCTTGTTGCCTGTGAATTGAAAAAAGCTCCTCCGTCATAACCCATGCGGTCGGTTAGTTGGGTCTTATTTGAACCATCAATATTCATTGACCATATATCTAGGTCGCCGCTCACCATCGAGGTATAAAGCACCCTGCTTCCATCGAATGCAACTGTGGCCTCGGCATCATAGCCGGGAGAATCTGTCAATCTCTTTATCTTCTCACCCTCTTTGGTTGAGTGAAAGATATCATAGTCTGGGTATAGTTTCCAGACATAACCCTGAGCATGGTCTGGTTTTGGAGGGCAATCCGTTCCACCAAGGTGTGTGGAGGCATAGAGGATGTTTTTACAGTCGGGATATTCAAAATAACCACATGTGGTTACACCGTTACCAGTTGAAACCCTCTTGGTCTCTCCTGTTGAAAGCTCCATTGTATATATCTGGTCACATAGAGAATCACCCTCGTGTGCTTGAAATATCAAGTTTTTTCCATCTAAAGAGAAATACGCTTCAGCGTTCTCACCGGCAAAGGTTAGCTGTCGAATGTTCAGAAATCTTGTTTCTTTTTTTTCTATTAGGGAAACTTTGCTTTCTGTGGCCAGCGCTGCTGAAAAAACAAACAGCACAAGCAACGATTGTGGCATTTCTCTTCGTTTCATTTTGGTCTTGCCTTGGTTGGTCGGGGGTGTTTTTTCTGGACTAGTCCCAAAGGTTTGGTCCAAAATAATGGTCAAAAGATTTTGATTTATATAATCTCTTGATCGGTATGCCTAAAAAGGAGAGATAGATAGATTGTCCGCTCCACCACTCATCATGAAAGGTTCTTGCCTGAATATCAAATAATCCATTGTTCATTGGTGAATATTTTATTCCCGCATCCATCGCCAGGTGAGGTTGGCCATAAATGCCCCCTCCCCAGGTATCGTGGTATGCACTATTTAAAAATCGCCCATGTACTTTAACGTCAGCAACGAGGTCTTCTCGAACATCATAACTGAAGATGTTTGTATATGAATACATGGTAACAGGGGCCCCTTTATGTATCGAGAACATCGCAGAAAACATTTGCCTATGGTTGAACCTACCATCAGTTTCTTCCTGATCGTTTTCATCATCAGCTTCATAAATTGATTCTTTTTCAGGGTTTTTGACAAAGCTTGGTTTAAACTGCGGATATGCAAGACCAATAAAAAGAACAAGGGCAATTGTTTTATTTAGTATCATGTTTTTTATATTACTAATTAGATAATATAGTGTTTAAATGCGAGTTTAAACATTAGGTTTTTATTTGTTTTTTTTTAAGTGTTTTTATTTAAAACGCTTTGTACCTTCCCGTGTATTTCAATGATATACCGACATTAAATATATGGCTCGGGTCCATCCCCGATACCGAATAACCAAAAACACACAATAAAAGATCATTAATGACTGAAGAAAAAAACGGGAAAAGCTCTTCTATTCCTAGGGGGTTTAAACCTGAAGACTCGGCTGCTCGAGTTGAGTGGGTCAAAAGCTATGCCGATATTGACCTAGGCGACACCTCAGAAGATAGCCCAGAAGAACTACGAGGCATAATTGAGAACCATGTTGGGTTCATGAAGGTTCCAATGGCCGTCGTTGGCCCAGTGCTTCTTGATGGTCTTTACGCCAAGGGTGAGTATTGTGTTCCTGTTTGTACATTAGAGGGAACGTTGGCAATGTCGATGAACAGGGGCATGTTGGCCTCCTATCTAAGCGGTGGAACAAAGGTAAGGCACTTTAGACAGGAACTCTCTAGGGCGCCTGTTTTTATTTTTGACGACTTAGACGAAAGCGCAAAGTTTCAAACCTGGGTAAATAAAAACAAAGAGGCCATTGTTGACGCAGCTGAAAGCACTACCAACTATGGCAAGGTGTTAAGAATAGACCAATATGCTGTTCAGGGTTATGTTGTTTTGGATATTGTCATGGATACCGGAAACGCCGCTGGTCAAAACATGGTCACATTGGCGGCAAAGGTTGCTTGTGAGTTAATTCGTAAAGAAACTGGATATAATTATTTTCTTGAATCAAACATAAACAGCGATAAAAAACCATCTGTTAGAAATATGCTCTTGGGTCGGGGTCATGGAGTCGCAGCTGAAACCACAATAAAAAACAGCGTTATGAAGAAGGTTTTGAAGGTGGACCCGGACATTCTTTTTGAGGCGTGGCCGTACTACCCAACCATTTCAAGCATGGCTGGAATTCATGGTAACGGAATTCACGAGTCTAATGCTCTTACCGCTATTTATTTAGCAACAGGTCAAGATGCTGCTTGCGCATCAGAAAATAGCATTGCTCATTTTGCAATAGAAAAAAAAGAAGATGCGCTAAAGTTCAAACTTACACTCCCCTCTCTTACGGTTGGAACGGTCGGCGGTGGAACAAGGCTTAAAATGCAAAAAAAGAACCTAGAACTCTTGGAGTGTGCTGAGGGTGAACATTCATCTAGAAAGCTTGCAGAAATAATTGCGGGCGCAACACTGGCCCTAGATATCTCCCTTGTCTGTGCCATTGGTTCCCACACCTTTACCGATGCTCATATGAAATATGGTAGAAAATAAAAAAAACCATGGACGTGCTCCAAAACCCCAAATATTCATATCTTTTGGGGAAGCAGCCCCTTTTTTATAAGATATTCAAAACTTTATTTTATTGTTATTCAAAATTTGTTTTTAAAACCTACGCCCCCCTAAGGGTGTTTGGCAGAGACAATATTCCAGACTCATCGTTTATTTTTTGTAGTAACCATAATAGCCATATGGACGTTGCTCTTCTTGCTGTTGCATCAAAAAAGAGTTTCAATCATTTTGGAATGTTGGCGGCCCGAGATTATTGGTTTGAAAACTGGATCAAAAGAGGCGCTGTAAATACAATTATGAACCTTATACCTGTTGATCGACAGTCCAATGAAAATAAAAAATTATCAATACAGGATTCGGAGGCTCTTTGTAATGCGTTTATGGACTATGGTCAGCGAAATCTTATTTTGTTTCCAGAGGGAACTCGTGGGGAACCTGGTAAAATGCTCCCTTTTAAAAAAGGGGCAGCTACCTTTTCCTTAAACCTGAACAAGCCTATTCTTCCAGCTGTAATTCATGGTTCCCATAAAATTTGGCCACGAGGTAGAGTTTTTTTTGGTCTACCAACCAGAATAAATGTTTACATTCTTGAACCAATTTATCCCCGGTCCTTTTTGAAAGACTCCAGCGGTTCTGACACTGAGGCTGCAGAGGCTATAAAAAACATGACCACAACGCTTGAACAAAGCATAAAAGAAAAGGTTGAGACCCTATATGGGTAAGAAAGAAAAGTTTTTTGGCATCAACGACTCTAACTGGGGCCATAAGTGGGGCTACAGGGATTCAGGTTTCATTATAAACAAGGACATGTCTGTATCTTTCTCAGGAAACAGATATCCTATTTGCGGAAAGAGGCTTCCTAATTTCATTCCATTTGTCGAAGGAATACTTGGGGTGGATTTTAAACTAGAACCAAAAATTAAAGAATTAGACAAAAAACATATTGTCAAACCAAAAATCAATGAGCCCTTTATGGCAGAATTGAAAGAAGTGTTTGATAAGGACCGATTTACTAACGAAGAAAAAGAGAGGGTACTACACAGCCACGGACAACACTCTACCGATGAGGTGTATAAGGTTCTGTATAACAAACTAGAAACCTTTGCCGACCTCGTTTTCTATATTGAGAGTGAGGACGATACGACCAAATTGATCCTACTTGCAAAAAAACACAACGTCTGCCTAATTCCTTATGGCGGCGGAACAAACGTCACCAACGCCCTTAGGCCACCCAAACAGGAAGGCCGAATGGTCGTTTCTGTTGATACTAGAAGAATGGACGCTGTTGAATCCATAGATGAAGAAAACCTTATGGCAACCGTTCAGGCTGGTATAACAGGAAAGGCATTAGAAGAGGCGCTAAACAAAGAAGGCTTTACCGTTGGGCACGAACCTGATAGTTATGAATTCTCGACCGTGGGTGGGTGGATATCCACCAATGCTGCAGGTATGAAAAAACATCGATATGGAAATATTGAAGACATCGTTCAGAACCTGACCATGATCACACCTGTTGGTACAATAAATCAGATAAAACCACTCACAAGGTCCTCTTTTGGGATCAAGGCACAAAACATATTGTTTGGGTCCGAAGGAAACCTTGGTATTATAACAAAGGCCACCCTAAAAATACATCGACTACCAGAGTCTTCTGCCTATGAGTCTATAATATTCAACGATTGGGAAACGGGGGTCCGGTTTATGTATGACCTTTTTCATTCCAATATGGTTCCGGCAAGTGCTAGGCTGGCAGACAATCTACAGATTCGACTTGGAAACGCCTTAAAAGAAGAGAAAGAAGGCCTTTCTGGGGCATTGGATCGGTTAAAAAAATACATCCTTTTTAATATAAAAGGTGTTGACCCCGAAAGGTTTACAGCAGCTGTTTTTAAAATAGAGGGGTCTCTGTCTGAGGTAAAAAACCAACGAGACAATCTCACTATACTTGCAAAAAAACATGGTGGTATCCTTGCGGGTGAAAGCACCGGAGAAAGTGGATATCTTGCAACAATGGTAATAGCCTATATAAGGGAGCTGATATTCACCCAAAACATTCTTGGAGAAACAATGGAAACAGCGGTTCCTTGGTCAAAGATAAACCAGGTTAAAGGAGAGGCCTTTAAACTAGTAAATCAACTTCACAAAGAAAACGGTCTGCCGGGAAAACCTTTTTTTACATCACGGATATCAAAAATATATCACACTGGTGTTTGTATGTATAACACCATAGCCATGAGTTTTGATGGTATTGAAAATCCGGAGGATGTATTCACAAAGATTGAGCACAAAATGAGAGAAAACTTTATAAAGAACGGGGGCTCAATATCACACCACCACGGCGTGGGAAAATTGAGAAAGGATTTTATGTCTGACACCATCTCGGAGGGCAGTATAGATATGGTTAGGGGAATAAAAAAATCACAAGACCCCGATAATATTTTTGGGGTAAAAAACAATATAGTGCTAGATTGAATTATTTCCCGGGTCTTTCTTTATGATTCTAAAAAACAAGGTCTTTATTATAACGGGTGGCTCTTCTGGTATCGGTGAAGAGCTTTGTAGGCAGTTATCTGTTGCTGGCTCTATGGTTGTCTGTGCCGCACGAAGGCTTGATGAGATCGAAAGGGTTTGCAATCATATCACAGACTCTGGTGGAAAGGCTGTTCCTGTACAAACAGATATAACGGTCCTAGAGCAGTGTCAACACATGGTAAACAGAACTATCGAGGCCTTTGGTCGCGTTGATGGGTTGGTGTTAAATGCGGGGGTAAGCATGTGGGCTCGCTTTGATGAAATAACTGACCTTGATTTTTTTAAAGATCTAATAAATGTGAATTATTTAGGTGCCGTGAACTGTGTTCATGCTGCCTTGCCTCACTTAAAAGAAACTCGCGGAAAAATCATTAGTTGCTCTACGGGTCAAGCCCTTATGGGTTTTCCAAGGCATTCTGGTTATGCGGCTTCAAAACACGCACTTCATGGTTTTATATCCACTTTGGCGATTGAAAATAAAAAAGAAATAACAGTCTTAGAGGCCATCTTGGGCTGGATCAAGGATACAAACCTTCGCGGAAATGCATTCGGTCCAGATGGAAAAGTACACAAAAAACCACCAAAACAACACAGTAAGGAGTCTATGGGTCTTGATAGATGTGTTCAAAAAATCTTATATGCAATCGAAAGGGATTGGAGAACGACATATATTCCACTAAAACTACGACTAATACCTTTTTTTAAAGCCTTTTGGCGATGGTATTTGGAGTTTAGGGCTGACCAGGTCGTAGAAAAACCAAGGTAAAATGATACAAAAGATAATTGTATGGTTTATACAGTTTTCCCCATCTTCAAAAAAATGGTTTTGGCGGTTTTGGTATAATGTTTTTGCACGAAAATCCCACCAACACAGCTTCAGGTTTATGAATTATGGTTATGATGAGGATGGATTCCACCCGGCGATGTCAGAAGCATATGATAACGAGAGGTACTCTGTTCAACTATATCACCATACGGCAACCCAGGTTGGTCTTTCTAATGCAAACCTATTAGAAGTTGGGTCTGGCCGCGGTGGCGGCGCTTCATATATTCAAACTTGTTTAAACACTAAAACAGTTACCGGTTTAGACGTTTCGTCGGATGCTGTCGATCTATGTGTGGCATCTTTTGATGAGCCTGGTCTATCATTTGTACGGGGTGATTCTGAAAACCTCCCTTTTGAAGACAATGTTTTTGATGTGGTCCTGAATGTCGAATCGTCTCACTGCTATGGAAACATTGATATATTTCTTTTTGAGGTGGTTCGTGTATTAAAAAGAACGGGCTCCTTTCTTTGGTGTGATTTTAGGACAGTTAGTGAAATGGAGAAGTTGTTCCAGGCGTTTTCATCTGCAGGGTTTTTTATTGAAAAAGAAAAGGATATCACCCCAAACATAATGCGCGCATTAAATATCTTGACACCACAAAGAAAAAATCAGATCAATACATATGTGCCTAGTTTGTTTCGTGGTGTTTTCGAGTCTTATGCCGGTATAAAAGGCGGTAGTGTTAACGATGCCTTTTTATCTGGAAAACTGATCTATAAGAGCGCTGCTCTAAAATTAAAATAACCACAGTGGTAGATTAAAAACTTTACTAAGGGATTTTTTGAATGAATAATAAACTATTGATTGATCAGGTTGGTGTCTTTTGGGAAAAACACATTATCCCAACATTGTTTGAATATATAAAAATACCAAACAAGTCTCCCTCCTTTGATGTGAACTGGAAACAAAACGGGCACATGGACAAGGTCTTGCACATGGCAAAGAAATGGGCAGAGGAACACTTACCGAAAAACGCAGAGTTAATAATAAAAGAGTCACCAGAAAAAACCCCTTTGTTACTTATTGACATAGCAGGAACAAAAGATGGAAATATTTTAATGTATGGACACCTAGATAAACAACCCGAGATGGAAGGTTGGAACAATGGTCTTGGACCTTGGGACCCAGTATTAAAAGATGGAAAATTGTATGGTCGAGGTGGCGCAGATGACGGATATGCTCTCTTCGCATCAATGTGTGCAATTAAAGCTCTTCTTAATCAAGGATTGAACACCCCAAGGATTTTGATACTTATCGAGTTTAGTGAGGAAAGTGGTTCACCTGACCTGCCTCATTATATTGAACTTTGTTCAGACTTGATTGGGAAACCGGAGCTTGTCATATGCCTAGACTCTGGTGCGGGAGACTATAAAAGATTTTGGACCACAACCTCACTAAGGGGGTTGATTGGTTGTTCCTTAGAGGTTGGAGTTTTAAAAGAAGGTGTTCATTCTGGGGGTGCAAGTGGGCACGTACCTTCCTCTTTTCGAATTGCAAGGCTACTTCTTTCCAGGTTGGAAGATGAGAGGTCGGGAGAAATAAAATTAAATGAACTACACACAACCATTCCAGACTATCGGGTATCTGAGACAGAAAGGTTTGTTGATATTCTTGGTCGGGAGGTTGTCGATGAGTTTCCCTGGAAAGACGATATGGAACCATCCACAGATGACCTGGTAGAGGGTGTTTTGCGCAGAACGTGGCGGCCTGCCCTATCTGTTGTGGGTGCGAATGGCCTCCCTCCTTCTGAAAACGCTGGTAATGTTCTTAGGCCATACACAAAATTACAACTATCAATTAGAATACCTCCAATGGTTGACCAAGACCTTGCTCAAGAGGTCGTTGTGAGAGCTCTATCAAAAAATGTTCCACATAAGGCTACGGTTGTTGTTGAGTGTGAGGAAGCTGCTTCTGGTTGGAGCGCACCAGAAACCTCAGCCTGGTTGGTAAAGGCCATAAACAAGGCGTCTCTTGATTATTTTGAAGAACAAGATTGTTCAATGAGTGAAGGAGGGACAATTCCCTTCATGGCAATGTTGGGAGAGAGGTTTCCCGATGCACAATTCGTAATAACCGGTGTGTTGGGTCCCGGGTCTAATGCACATGGACCTAATGAGTTTTTACACATACCCTATGCAAAAAAACTTACCTGCTGTATAGCCTCGATCATAAACGACTTTCAATAGTTATGCCCTCAAGGATCTATTTGGTTCTTTTTTTGGCATTGGTGTCTGTAAGCTCAACATCTCTTGTTATAAGGCACGTCTCTCTTGTCCCTGCTCTTACCTTGGCCTTTTGGAGAATGTTCACCGCCGGTGTAATCTTGTGGGTCTTTAGTGCAAAAAAACCACAGGGTCTTATCAAGAAAGAAAATCGCATGCGAATTGTTTTTGCCGGATTTTTTCTTGGTTTACACTTTGCTCTTTTCTTTATTGGCGTTAGAAACACGTCGGTTGCAAGCGCAACATTACTTGCCAACACTGGGCCATTGTTCACTGCCACCCTGTCGTGGTTCAGTGGGCAAAAGATGTCGCGGGCTGTCTTTATTGGTCTGGTGATAGCGGTTGTTGGTGTGGTTGTTGTTCAAGGTTCAGAAGTAGGAGACGGAAACGACAGCACGCGGGGAAACATCTTGTCTCTATTGAGCGGGTTTTGTATTGCTGTCACTTATATGTTTGCATCCAAGGTTCGAGAAAACACGGACAATTCAATTTATGGGCGGTCGGTCTTTTTGGTTGCGTCCATTACAATAGCCATCATTGTGTTTATTTCTGATGGGGCTTTGCTCTCTTTTGAAAAGGTTGATATTCCTTGGTTTTTGTTTTTGGGGGTAGTGCCGTCTATTTTGGGGCACAATATGTTAAACTATTCGATTAAATACCTGTCCCCAACCGCTGTTGCTTCGGTCCCCCTGGGGGAACCTATAATTGCGTCTATTTTGGGGTATCTTCTTTTTTTAGAGAGTGTTCCTCCTGGGGCTATATATGGAGGGCCTTTTATCTTTGTAGGTCTCGCCCTAATTATCAA
Source organism: uncultured Fidelibacterota bacterium (assembly GCA_937893835.1). GTDB lineage: Bacteria > Fidelibacterota > Marinisomatia > Marinisomatales > UBA1611 > NZWG01. Next base: position 14,900 of record CALCSS010000042.1, on the reverse strand, counting down.
AAACTCAGTTAAAAACTAAGGCTGTTCTGGTCTTTTTTTAAAAAAATAGTGGTGGTCTGGAACGAGTCTATTGTTTTTTTGGTGGTCTCTTATGGTTCTGTCGTTTTTGAAATGTCCTTGCCTGTTTATTGGTAACAAAGATGCTATCCTACACATCATTTCATGGCCAATTACTTCCAATTGAGCTTCTTTGCCTTTTTTATCACTCGCTATCTTATGTGGGCCAAACGGTTTACCTATATTAATACATACACGGGACCGTATACCCCTGAACGCTCCCTCCCAAGCTCTTTCAGCACCGTATATAGATATTGGAACAATTGGCGCATTGCCTAGGGTTGATAAAAACACAGCTCCGTTTTTTGGTTTGTTTAATAGATTGTAGCTGACACCTCCATCAGGAAAGATTCCAAGAACGTGTCCGCTCTTTAAAGCCGCCAGGGATCGTTTAATGGTAGATGGAGAAAGCCTTTTCCTATCAACTGGTATCCATCCGTATATGTATGGGGCCCAAGCAAACATCCACTCGACCTCTTGGTCACTTGCAGCAATAAAGCTTATAGGTTTTCTAATTGCATAACTCAAAAAAAGAGGGTCATAATCACTAAAGTGGTTACACGCCAAAACATACGGCCCTCTTTGGGGTAGGTTTTGGCGACCTTTAATTTTTATGCGTGCCAACGTAGAGCCCATTAGGAGCGCAACATAGGTTAATAGATACCTCCAATAGTATGGACGCGGTGTTAGCGACCCCAGAAACTCAGGACCAAAGGTTTTCAAGGTATATTATTTGTTGTTAGGAGGTTAAAACGGTAGGTCGTCGTCTTGCTCGTCTGTCTTTTCGTGGTTTGGGGTTGTGTTGGTTTGCGAACCATCGGTTCGTCTTCCTAACATGGTAAAATTGTCACATCTTATCTCTGTTGTTCTGCGTTTGTTTTTGTTTTGGTCTTCCCATTCGTTGGTTTGCAGCCTGCCTTCAACATAAACCATTTGCCCCTTTCTCATGTACTCGTTTGCGGTCTCTGCCATCTTTCCATACATAACGACCTTGTGCCACTCTGTCCTGTCTTGTAGTTCACCATTCTGGTTTTTCCAGGATTCGTTTGTTGCGACACTTAGATTTGTTACCGCTGTCCCCTGTGGGGTAAACCTACTTTCAGGGTCTTGACCAAGGTTTCCGACGATTATTACTTTATTAACGCTGTTTTTTTGCATAGTGCAACTCCCTATTTTTAATCTTTATAAGTAAAGTGTGATTATCTATCAACCGAGTACATTTATTTTGTAAAAAAACAGATTGTTCTGCAAGTAGTTTGTGTTGGAATATTTAAAGAGATTGGGTCAATTCTTTTCTAAGTGTTGTAACTGATTTTTTTATGTTGTTGCTTGATTCAAACTTTTTGCCGATTGATTTAATGGCGTGCATGACCGTCGTGTGATCTCTTCCACCAAAAAACAGACCAATGCCGCTCAGAGAGGTTCCCATGATCTCGCGACACAAGAACATTGAGACCTGTCTAGCTTCGGCTATCTCCATTTTTCTACTTTTCCCAACAATGTCTTTTTCGGAGACCGTAGAATACTCTGATACTTTTTTCACTATTTCTTCTATGGTAATATCTGTCTTTAATTGACCGCCTATTCGTTCTCTTATAACATCCCGAACCAGAGCGTGATCAATTTCTTTATTTAAGAGAGATGATTTGGCCAAAATTCTAATTATCGCGCCCTCTAGGTCTCTGATGTTGTTTTTAATATGTCTAGCGACAAACTCTATTACATCATAATCAAGGGAGACCCCGTTTTGTTCTGCCTTTTCTAAAAGTATTGCAACCCTTACCTCAAAGTTTGGTGGCTGAACATCAACAGAAAGCCCTGACTGAAACCGCGATAATAAACGGGTTTGCAACCCTTTCATTTCTCCTGGATATTTGTCTGCGGTCATTACAATTTGTTTGCCCGCCTGGTGTAAAACGTTGAACGTGTGAAAAAACTGTTCTTGTGTTTGTTCTTTGCCTCGAAAAAATTGAATGTCGTCTATTAAGAGAATATCTGCGGATCGATATTGTTGGGCAAATTCGATTGTTTTGTTTTTTCTTAGGCTGTTAACAAAGTCTAGTGTGAATTTTTCGCTTGTAACAACAACCACTTTAAGGTTTGGGTTTTTTATAATTGCGGCATTGCCTGTGGCGTGCATCAGGTGAGTCTTGCCAAGCCCAACTCCTCCATATATTATCAATGGATTAAAGTTGTTTTCCCCCGGGTGTTCAGCGACTGACCTAGCTGCGTTTTTGGCAAATTCATTATTTGATCCTTCAATAAAATTTTCAAAGGAATATTGCCTGTTTAGGTTGTTTTGGTGGACCTGGGGAACTTTCGTTTGTTTTTGAACTAGACCACTTTCTTCAAACTCCTTGGATACGGCACCTATACTAAACCGGTAACCGGTCAGCGTATCGTCAGCTGATCGTATAGCGGTCACGAGTTCTTTTTTATAATGTGAGTCTATCCATTCACAGAAAAACTGATTTGGAACCTCTAACAATACCTCTCCATCAGTTACTCCAATGGCCTTCATTGGTTCAAACCAAGCGTCCATTGCGTGCTTAGGAAGTGACTCAACTAAAACGCAAAATACGCTCTTCCATATGTCTTTATAGTTCATTTTATAAGTTATCCACAAGTTATCCACAAGCTAACGCCGGCCTTAAATTACAAAAAACAATAAAAAAAACTAAGGAAAACAGTTGTGTGTGTACAAATAAAATATTGATTATATTTTTTGTTAAGAGTGGTTTGTGTTTGTATTTTTGCGCCCTGTACAACAAAAGAAATATAATATTTAACAATGAAGCGAACATATCAACCCAGTAAAAGAAAAAGAAGAAATAAGCACGGCTTTCGAGCAAGAAAAGCAAGTGTCGGTGGTCGCTCTGTCCTTAGGCGTCGTCGAAAAAAAGGACGAAAACGCCTGGCGCTGTAACACCCAGTGTTTTTACTTCAATCTCTTGGGTGTATTCTCAGGAGATCACTTTTATTTTTTATAAAGACATATCAAATGACCATTTCCCCCATACTAGGGCCTGTCTGCCGTTTTCACCCAACGTGTTCACACTATGCTATCGAGGCTCTTGAAAAAAAAACCCTTCCAATGGGTGTTTTCTTGATCGTGGTAAGAGTTTTGAAGTGTAATCCACTATTTAAGGGTGGGCAAGACCCGGTTATTTAAACATGGATAGAAACACTCTTTTAGCTTTTTTTCTAATTTCTATAGTTTTGGTTCTTACGCCTAAATATATTGAACTCGTATCTCCAACCCCTGACCGAGTCTCCACTATTAACGAACCCTCCCCTGACACAACAGCCACGCCGACCGCTATCAAAACAAACGTCGCTCCCATTGAGATTATAAACAAAGCGCCCAACCCCTTAAACAACTCATATTCTGAAGAAAAATCAACAGAGATCATTACAGACCTCTACAGTATGGTGGTGTCGTCCACTGGTGGCGGAACCATTAAATCATTTAAGCTTAATAAATATTTTACATCAGACAGTCAGGCCGTTGAGTTAATTAACAACAATAACAACCTTGTTCTCGCCGGCAAAGACCTTGATGGTGAACCCCTCTCCCTCTTAGGCCCCTGGGAGCTGATTACCCACAATAAAAATCGTACAAACAATACCCAAGAACTCATATACAAAAAAGAGGTCTTTGACGGTCAGTTTATATATAAAAACATATCGTTTTACCAAGACAACTACCTTATCGATGTTGGACTAGACCTCTCTGGGATTGCCAACAATATTTATAGGGATGTTTCTTTTGGTTGGGGTGGTGGGCTCTCCCCCACTGAGAAAAACCTTAGCGATGACCTTTATTATTTCAACTCCTATGTATACCAGGGTGGTGAGCTGGAAAACCTTAAGGTTGATACCGGAGACTCTGAAAACAAAAGATTTAACGGTGAGGCCGATTGGGCCGCCCTTAGAACAAAATATTTTGCAATGGCCATTATCCCAAAAACACCGGACCACATCGAGAGTGCTAACCTCTCTGGTCGTGGAGACTCGGTTGAGGTCTATGGTGCCTCTTTTGTCTTTGACCCAACAAACAAAACAGACTTTCGTCTGTATGTTGGGCCCCTTGAATATGATAGAATAAAATCCCTTGGTGTTGGACTAGAGGCCATCATGGATTTTGGTTGGTCGTTCATTAGGCCCATATCTAAGGGTGTTTTATATGCACTTAAGAAAATGCATGGGTTTATCCCCAACTATGGTTTCGTGTTGATAGTTTTTGCTTTTTTAGTAAAACTAATTGTTTATCCTCTTACTAAAAAAAGCTACCAGTCAACGTCGGCCATGCAGGCCCTTGCACCAGAGATCAACTCGCTGAAAGAGAAATACAAGTCTAACCCACAGAAACTAAACCAGGCCACAATGGAGCTCTATAAGGCGAGGGGTGTAAACCCCCTCGGTGGCTGCCTGCCGATGTTGTTACAAATGCCGTTGTTATTCGCGCTTTTTCAAGTTTTTAGAACAACAATTGAACTGAGGTCTGAGCCTTTTATCTGGTGGATAACCGACCTGTCTTCTCCAGACACTATTTTTCTCCTTCCCTTTAATGTTCCAATTTATGGAAACCACGTGGCCGTTCTTCCCATACTTATGGTCATATCGATGTTTGTCCAACAAAAAATGATGGCAGGCGCAGCGCAACAACCCCAACAAAAGACCATGCAGTATTTTATGACCGGTTTTTTCTTTTTAATGTTCAACGGGTTTCCTTCTGGTCTAAATCTCTATTATACACTTTTTAACGTTCTTACAATTGCCCAGCAAAAACTAATTCCACCAGACACGCAAACCGCGTAATAAAACAATTTGGAAAACCAGACCATAGTCTCCCAGGCTACACCCTTTGGGTATTCCAGTATTGCCGTTATTAGACTGAGTGGCGAGCATGCTTTTTTGTTCGCCAGTGGCCTTGCAAACATATCAACACCCAGGAAACACTTGGAGTCTGTGCTTTTACCTATATTTGATGAGGGCGGAAAGAGAATAGACTCTGGAATATTCACTTTTTTTAAAAACCCCAGGTCATATACTGGGGAGGATGTCGTTGAGATTTCTTGTCACGGAAATCCTCTTATTGTAAAAATGATCCTGAACCACTCTTTATTTTTGGGAGCCCGACTTGCTGAGCCGGGGGAATACACGAAAAGAGCCTTTTTAAATGGTAAGATGTCTTTGTCACAGGCAGAGTCTGTTGGGGCATTGATCGCATCAAAATCTAAGAACGCAATCTATTACAACAACAAGAACATTGAGGGCGCATCCACAGAAAGCATAAACACAATCAAAGAAGGGCTCATTAGTGCGCTATCTGCCATAGAATATGAGTTAGACATATCTGAAGAAGAAGACACTCTACACAAAACCGTATCTAATGTAGTTAAAATATTAAATAACAACAACTTACTATGCAGAAGTTTGATTAGCTCTTTTGACGCTGGCGTAGCGTATTCCTCTGGTTTTAGGGTTGTAATTATTGGCAGACCCAACGTTGGCAAGTCAACACTGATGAATGCCTTGGTTGGGCTGAACAGAAGCATCGTTAGTGACGCAGCCGGAACAACGCGTGATACCGTAACCCATGACCTTATCATTGATGGGTACCCGATAACCATGATTGACACGGCCGGGGTCAGGGAGGTATATGACAACATAGAGGCAGAGGGGGTACAAAGAACCACTTGTGAGATGGGCAGGGCAGATATTGTTTTATCCCTATATTCACACGACACCAAACCGGTTGATAATATTGATGTTAAAAAACAAATAAACGTCTATAATAAAGCTGATTTACACAAAAACAAAAAGCTTTCAGGTTCAGATATTTGCATTTCTGCCCTTCATGGAACGGGCCTGGAAAAACTAAACAAAGCCTTAATGGCCGCTCTTTTGGATGTCGGTTCGTTTAGTGGTGATGTGTTTATAAACACCGAAAGACAAAAACAATCCGTTATGTCGTGTGAATCATCCATCTTAAAATCGTTGGCCCTATTAAAAAAAGAAAACCCCGTTGTTGAGATAGTGGCTTATGAAATAAAAACGGCAATTGGCTCTCTTGACTCCTTTTTGGGGAAAACAACAACAGACGACATTTTAAACAAGGTCTTCTCGAGTTTCTGTGTTGGGAAATAGTTTCACGTGAAACACCATAGGGTTGATGTTGTTGTTGTTGGTGGTGGGCACGCAGGTGTTGAGGCTGCGCTAATATGTGACCACTATAAAATCAAAACCCTACTTATAACAATGGACCCTAGCGCAATCGGAAGAATGTCGTGTAACCCCGCAATTGGCGGACTGGCCAAGGGACAAATGGTTCGAGAGATAGATGTCTTAGGTGGCCAAATGGCAGCAACCACTGACAGCTCTGGAATACAATTTAAAATTCTAAACAAGAAAAAAGGTAGGGCGGTTTGGTCTCCTAGGGCACAGGTAGACAAGAGGTGCTACGAAAAACTTGTTCTTGAAAAGATTAAAAAAAGCTCCGTTGAAATAATCACTGGCGAGGTAGTTTCTCTGTTATATAAAAAGAATAGAGTCGCTGGGGTTACGCTAAGGAGTCTTGAGCAGATTTATTCAAAGACCGTCATCTTAACGGCGGGTACCTTTCTATCAGGAACGATCCACATTGGAGAGAGAAAAATTAATGCGGGTAGAATGGGTGAGGAAAGAGCAGAGGGACTTACACAACACCTCGAATCGGCTGGTTTTAAATCGGGTAGACTAAAAACAGGAACCCCACCCAGGTTAAATAGAAAATCAATAAACTGGAGCAAGGCAGACCTTTCTCTTGGAGACACCAACCCGGTTCCTTTTTCATATTCAACCAAAACATTTAACCCAACAAACGAACCTTGCCACACCCTATATTCAAACGACGAATCACATCAAATCATAAAAAAAAACAGAGACAGGTCCCCAATGTTTTCTGGTGACATTGGTGGGGTGGGCCCAAGGTATTGCCCGTCGATAGAAGACAAGGTGTTTAAATTTCCAGACCGGGATTCCCATCTTTTATTCTTAGAGCCTGAGTGGACAAACTCGGATCAAATTTACCTCAATGGCTTTTCCACGAGCCTACCAGAAGAAACACAAATTGAGTCTTTAAGGGTTATTCCGGGTCTTGAAAATGTCGATTTTTTTAGACCTGGTTATGCGATAGAATATGATTTTTTCCCTCCATCGCAACTGAAGAACACTCTAGAAACGAAAGATGTTTCCGGTCTCTTTTTTGCGGGTCAAATGAACGGTACCTCGGGATACGAAGAGGCCGCTGCACAGGGCTTAGTTTGTGGAATAAATGCCTCATTAAAGGTTTTAGGTAAAGAGCAACTTGTTCTTACTAGGGACTCCTCTTACATTGGGGTTATGATTGATGATCTAATAACCAAAGACACTCTTGAGCCCTACAGAATGTTCACCTCACGAGCTGAGTTTCGATTGGCTCTTCGATATTCAAACACACCAGACAGGTTACTTGAAAAAGCTGTAGAGTGTGGGTCAATTAGAAAAAGCCTTGAAGACCTTCTTTTGAGCGTAATTAAGCAAAAACAAAACATGAGAGAGGGGTTAGGGGGGTCGATGGCGCCTGATGAGATTAAAAAAATAACCCACCTTAAACACTCAGCACCAGCAAAGGATGTTTTAAAAAGGAACGAGGTCTCAATCTGGGACCTTCCAAAAAGATATTTAGAATATCCGCCAGAACATCCAGCTTGGCTTGTGAATGACACCATATACGACGTTGAATCAGATATAAAATATGAGGGATACATAAAAAGGTGTATCGTTGAAATGCGTTCATTGCGTAAAAATGAAAAAATCAAACTACAAAACGATTTAAACTATGGCGCAATTCCGGGTCTGTCTAGTGAGGCCATTGAAAAACTCTCAACCATAAAACCTGAAAATCTGGGCCAGGCAATGAGGGTTTCTGGAATAACACCGTCAGACATGGCTGTTCTTGCGATTCACGCGGTGAAGGAGAGTGTTTCACGTGGAACAACATAGGGACCTCTCGTGTGTTTTTACCAATGAGGCACATCTTTCTTTGTGTGACGGTGGTGGGGTTGGTGGCCTGACAACGGACTCAGCCGTTCTTTTTTTAAAAGAACATTTGTTGTTCACAAATAAAAGTTTTTTTTTAGAATTTGATAACGACAATGAGTCTTTTAGTTTTTATAATTCATGCCTTGAGCACGATGACCGCATTTTTTTATTTTACCCTCCTCAAAAAGAGGTGGGCGCAATACCTGGGTTTGGCCTTGATAACATCAGGTTTCGAAAAGAGGCCGTGGTTCGGCTAGGCTCGGGTCCGGGCTATTGTTGTGTTGGGTCAACACACTCATTAAAAGAGAAATCTTTATCGAAAAACATAAACAAGGAGTTTCAAAAAAACACCTTCACGAGAGGGGAGTTTGTTGATGTTGGTCTCGTATCAGAAAACCTTCTTTCCATTGGCTATGAAAGATCCGACATGGCAACCGAACCGGGGTTTTTTTCCTTGAGAGGTGACGTACTTGATGTGTATCCACATCACTTCAAAAACCCCTTTAGGATATCTTTTGATTATGACAAGATTGAAAACATTGCGCTTTATGACCCTAGCACCCAGCTTTCGATAAAAAACACAAAAAAACTACATCTTGACGACTATAATGACTCTCCACAAGTTGTTGATAATATTGATATTATAAACCGTTTTAACTCTCTTGTAAGAATCAAGGTTTTAATGGAACCTGGGGGGATTGTTCTTTGTAGTGGTTTGGGTGGTGGCGTGATACACCTCGGCCTTAAAGAGGTTTCTCTTTCGGGTAAAACACCAAAGGAAAGAGCAAATAAGCTAACTGACGCTGGTCTTGAATTAAAAAAGACAATTCTCGTCGCCAAGGATGGCGGCCGGGTAAGGAGCCTGTTTTCTAATGACTTTTTCTCATCAACTATACACGGTTCGATCAACAGTAACCTCGTGTCTGACAAGGTGTCTATTCTTATTGTTTCTGAAAACGATATTTTTTCTACTAGAAACACTATAAAAAAATGGTCACCGAGCACCGGGGCAGAGCAGGTCGTTTTTGACCGGGCTTCCATAAGCAAAACAAGCGTAGGTGACCACGTTGTTCATAGGACCTTTGGTGTTGGCATATATAAGGGGATAAGGACAAAAAACAACAAAGAAAACATTGAGATTGAATACGAAAATAATACCCTCGTATATGTTTCCCTTGACCAAATCTCCCTTGTCCACCGATACATTGGCTCTGGAAGAAAACCAAGGGTCTCTAGGCTGGGGTCTAAAAAATGGGCATCTGAGGTAAAAAAGGCAAAAGATGCCGCAGAAAGTGTGGCTCTGGATGTTCTAATGGGATATTCAAATAAAAACAAAACAAGACCGTTTAGGTATTTGGAAGACAACGACCTTGACGGTGTTCTTTCAGGGTCCTTTTCTTTTATAGAAACCACTGACCAAAAAACAACCATTGACGAGGTGTTCCGTGAAATGAATGGTGACAAACCGATGGATCGACTTGTTTGTGGTGATGTGGGGTTTGGAAAAACAGAAGTTGCAATCAGGGCAATGTTCAAGGCCTTTCTATCGGACCGCCTGTCCGTTTTTCTTTGCCCAACAACTATCCTTGCAGACCAACACTATATAACATGTAAAGAGCGCTTGGGCGCTTTTGGTGTAAGGATTCGTCTTTTATCTCGATTTAAGAGTCGCGCAGACCAAAGCTCAACCATAAAGGAACTACAAAATAGCAACGTTGATATTCTTGTTGGTACTCATCGAATTCTATCAAGCGATGTCAACCTGCCAAACCTTGGACTTTTGATCATCGATGAAGAACATCGATTTGGGGTTAAACACAAAGAAACCATTAGAAACCTTCGGGGGGGCGTTGATGTGCTAACTCTGACCGCTACCCCCATTCCCAGAACGCTGCAACAATCGCTTGTGGGCCTTAAGAATATAAGCCTTATGATGTCGCCCCCAGAAACAAGGAGGCCCATCTTGACATCTGTTAAGTATTTTGACTGGTCTTTGGTTTTTTCGAGAATACGTTTTGAGCTTTCTCGTTCTGGTCAGGTATATTTATTGAACAACGACATAGCCTCAATCCCGTCGACTGTTGATAAAATAAGAAATAAATTCCCAAATAGTGTTGTAGCTGGTGCAAGTGGAAAAATGAAGTCAAAAGAGCTAGAGGAAACTGTTTTGTCTTTTTTTAAGGGAAAAATTGAGATTCTTGTTTGTACGACAATAATAGAGTCTGGTCTTGATGTAACCAACGCAAACTCGATCATAATCAAAGACGCCCAAAATCTTGGACTTGCTCAATTATATCAAATACGCGGCAGGGTTGGACGAGGCGACAGGCAGGCCTACTGCCACCTTCTCATACCAAAAAAACAACTTGAAAAAGATGCTTTTAAAAGACTAAGGTCCCTAGAACAAAATACGGCCCTTGGGTCTGGGTACAACATATCAATGCAAGACCTTGAAATTAGGGGGTCTGGAGCCCTCTTTGGTCACAAACAAAGTGGGCACATATCGTCTGTTGGGTTTCAACTATATTGTGATCTGTTAAACGTAGAAATACAGAAAAAAAGATCCTCCGAGAAAACAGCCTGTTTTCAACCGCAAATAAACACAAGGATACCAATAAGTATAGAGGAGGGGTATGTTGAAAATATGTCTATGAGAGTTGACTATTACTATAGAATTGGTCGCGCAATAAAATTAGAAGAATTGTCTAAAATTGAAAAAAGTCTTGTCGATGTTTTTGGACCCATTCCAAAACCAACAAAAAACCTGATCTATGTAGCAAAGGTTCGCATTTTATACACCGAGACACCTGTCTTGGAGCTAGATATTCAGTCCTCATCTGTGGGGTTTCTGGTTGGAAAGGTTGACAAACAAAAAGAGCTTGATTTTCTGTCCTCTGTTGGGCGCTATGAAGACAAAAACCTAGACCACATACAATTCAAAGAAGTTGACTCAAGCGCCTTGCGAATTGTTCTTCACCTGGTCAAAGAGGGGGACCTTTTTGGTTTGTTATTTTCTTTTGTTCGTTTGTTTACTGCATCAAGCGAGGACTAACTTCCAGTCTGTTTTTATGCGTATCGTTGTTTATTTTCTTTTGTTTGTTCTGGTGTCTTGTTCAAAAAATAAAGACGGCAATCTCGGTGTCTACGCTAGGGTTGGCGTGGTTGAGCTTAAAGAAAAGGATCGTCGCCAAACAAGCACTGAAGACTGGGTAAACAACACCGTTCTTCTTTTAGAGGCAAAGAAAAGAGGGTTTGAAAAAGATCTGGAGCTACTAACAAAAAGAGACCTCTACTATGACCAGCTTTTGATTTCTTCTTTTCTTGAAAGTGAGGCATCTTTAGGAATAAACATTTCAAACGAAGACATAAGGTCTTATTATGAAAAAAACAAAGACCATTTTAAAAGGGTGCGGGACGAGGTGCGAATAGAGCAGTATGTAGTAGCAACCAAAAAAGAAGGTAGAAGGATTGCCTCTATTTTTAGGTCTCAAAAAAACCCGGACATTAATGGTTTTTCAGTAATAAGGGTGTTGTCTGACATTGTCGAGCGGGGTGTTTTTTCAAAAAACATAGACAACGAACTTTTTTTAGGTAAAAAACGCGCAGTTGGCCCCATTGTTTTGGGTGGTGAGATCTCTGTTTTAAAGGTTTTAAATAGACATCCAAAGGGTTCACAAAAAGGACTTGATGAAGTTTTTGATGAGATCTACCAACGAATATATAAAACTGAGGCCTCGAAAAAACACCTTCTACTACTAGACAGTCTTAAAAAAACAACGAACATTTTTATAAACCCAGAGTATCAATAATATGAAAAAATTTATTTTTTGCGTTTTCACGACCTTTCTTGTTGGACAAGAACAGCCTCAATACATTGATGGTGTTGCTGCTGTAATTGAGGAACATATTGTACTAAAGAGCGACCTTGCACAGATGGTCAACATGACCGCGGTTCAAAACGGACTAGACCCCTCCAAAGACCCTGGGTCTTTTTTGAGGCTTCAGGGATCTGTGTTGCAATCAATGGTAGATCAAAAAATCTTACTTGAAATGGCAGAGGTTGACTCAATCTTTGTTGAAGAAAAAGAGGTTGATCAAAACCTGGAACAACAGGTTCAAATGTTGGTTGCCCAAGCTGGGAGCGAGAAAAGGGCCGTTGAAATACTGGGGCAGTCTTTAAGTGATTTTAGGCGAGAGTTTTGGTATGATATGAGAGATCGCCTAATATCAGAAAAATACCAACAACAACTCTTAAACTCTATCAATGTCACAAGGGGTGATGTCGTTGAGTTTTATAAAACATATAGAGACAGTCTTCCACCAATACCAACAAGGGTCAAGGTTCGACACCTTCTCATTCCCATATCTCCAAGTGAAAGCTCCAAAAACAAATCTGTCTCTCTGTTAGATTCAATAAAAGAACAGGTTTTGGGTGGGGCGGATTTTGGTCTTCTTGCCAGTGAACACTCTCAAGATCCTGGTTCTAAAAACAGTGGAGGGTCACTCGGGTGGGTAACAAGAGGTTCTTTGGTGAAAAGCTTTGAAACGGCCGCCTTTACCGCTGATATTGGAGAGGTTGTTGGCCCTGTTGAAACCTCGTTCGGTTTTCACCTTCTTGAAACCATGGCAAAGCAAGGAGAGAAAATAAAAGTTAGGCATATTCTCTCAATCCCTGAAAAAACAATGGACGACAACAAGAAGGCTTTTGATTTTGCAACAAAACTTAAACAGGACTCTATTAAGACAGTTGAAGACTTTAAGATTGCCGTTAAAAGACATACCTTTGACGAGACCACAAGGAAGATAGGTGGAGACCTGGGCTGGATCGATCCCACTAATTATTCTATTCCAGAAATAGGACAAGCCATCAATATAATAGGCATGGACTCCTGTAGTGCGCCAATAAACTCATCCCTCGGTTTTCATTTGTTGTGGTTTGAGGGGATTAAGAAAGGGGGGAGGCCTAACACAACAGACCACTGGCCCGACATAGAGGCGATGGCATTAAACAAAAAGAAAATGGATTGGTATAGGGACTGGATTGAAAGAGCAAGGAATAGGTTTTTTATACAAATAATGGAAGGGTAGGGGTTTTTCCACACAAAAAAACCTCTGGTTTGCGTTTTTGTGTTTTTGGTTTGTTTTGTTCAAAAAACGCCGGTTATTAACACTTTGTTTTTGTTTTCCACATAAAGCATGGGTTTAAGATTCTTTTTTATTTTCAAATAATAACAAACAAACCCATATCAATAGAATAATTTTCCACAAACTCACACACTATATAAATAATATAGTATATAAAAGAAGTTAATTTTATAATACTACCAATATAATATGTGTTTAATTAAACAATGCTATCTTTTATTACAAAACGGATAAGAATAATGAATAGAACAATATACTTCCTTTTAATAATTGTAACTTTTTTCGGGTGTGAAAAAAATATAATAATAGAACTTCCCATAACAACAACGTCTCCAGATGCCTTAGTTCATTATAAAAAGGCAATGCTCTCTTTTGATGTTGGTGATGGTCCGGAGACAAAAAAACATCTGGACTCAGCCCTGGCCCTTGATCCCAATTTCGTTCTGGCACTAGAATTTTACATGTCACAAGACCCCTTAATAAGAAAAGAACATCAAGAACTAGCAAGAAAAAGTGTGGTTAATGCATCTGAGGCCGAGAGGAAGATATTAACAATAAACGAATCATATAGAAACGGAGACATGGATGAAGCACTGAAAAGCGCAAAGTGGCTTGTTGAAAATCATGGAGACTCTTACCTTTCGTATGTTTGGCTTGGTCAAGTACAAAGCGACAGATATGAACTTGACGATGCAATTAAAACCTTAAAAAAAGCAATAGAACTAAATCCTGATAGTTATAATGCATATTCTCTTTTAATGGGGCACCATATAGCAGCGGGTACACAGGTGATGCTACCAGAGGAAAAGAGAGACGTTAATATTGGAATGAGGTATGGCGAAGAGTTGATAAGAATAAGACCAGATCATGGGTTGCCCTATCATCTTCAGGCAAACTGCTATAGACAGTTGGGAGAATTTGAAAAAGCAAAACCCTTATATGAAAAATCTATTGAAAAAAGAAAAGGTCTTTCTTCAGAAGGTACAGCATATATTGTTTCTGGACACAACTATATGTTCTCAGGAGACTTAAAAACAGCAAGGGAAAGATATAAAAGCGCAATAGAGATAAACAAAGACGTACCACGCAGATGGTTTATCCTTAATCTCTATTTAACCTACTCGTATATTTTTGACAACGACTACATTGGCGCCATCGACAGACTGTTAAGGGTAGAGAACCAGCTTGAAACAAAAGACTTTGACAAGGCAGGTCTCCTGCAAGTAAAATCCCAAACCAGTTGGCACAAAATGATTTGCTACGCCCACAATCAAATGGAAGAAGAGGCCTACGAGTCTTTGGCCAATAGTATTGAACAAGATCAAAGCCGAGCCAAACTAATAAAAGACGACAATGTTTTCAGAGAAGCAAAAAGCGACTCACACTTTCAAACCGCTTGGGTAAATATATTGTTTGGCAAATATGACCTAGCAAGAAAAAATCTGGAGCAGCTGAAAAAAAACCAAGAAGAGATAAAAGACCCCACGGCAATGTACGGCTTTTATGGTCTGTCTGGTATGGCAGACCTTATGGAGGGCAACTACGAGGGAGCCATTAAAAAATTTTTAAAAGGGAATGAGAACAATATATATTTCAACTATTTTAAAGCTTTAGCCCTTAAAGCCGCGGGA
>CALCSS010000041.1 GCA_937893835.1 uncultured Fidelibacterota bacterium | reverse complement strand
GAAGTTAATATTTGATAAAAAATATGGCGAACTCTTGGGAGCGCATATTGTTGGGTCCGAAGCGACAGAGATGATCGCTGAACTTGGTATGGCCAAGGCCCTGGAAACTACCTGGGAGGATATTGCAATGACAATGCATGCACATCCGACCCTGTCTGAGGCAATCATGGAAGCTGCGATGGATGCCTTTGGACGATCAATCCACCAATGAGAATGATCGAGGCAGAAAAAGTTGATGTTCGTGTCATGGATCTTGGTCATAGACCCTATGAGGAAGTATGGAATATTCAAAAGGATATGCAAATAAAGCGTATTAACAATGAGATAGATGATCTGTTGATCCTTGTGGAGCACGACCCTGTTTATACACTAGGTAAGAATGCTGATGCTGATCACTTACTGCAAAGTAGAGATAGGTCGGTCAACGTGGTCAACATTGAACGTGGAGGTGATATTACCTTTCATGGTCCTGGGCAATTGGTGGGCTATCCTATTCTAGATCTGACGAATTATAAGAAAAGCGTTAGTTGGTATATGCGTGCTCTTGAGCAACTGACCATAGAGGTTCTCAGTGAATTTGGGATTATGGCAAATAGGATAGAGGGCCTGACCGGAGTTTGGGTGGGAGATGAAAAGATCGCTGCGCAAGGTGTTAGGCTGAGTAGATGGGTGACGATGCATGGGTTCTCCCTCAATGTTGATCCTGATCTATCATTTTATGATGGCATCATTCCTTGTGGTATCTTTGATCGTGGAGTGACATCAATGCAACAGCTACTGGGGACAGCTCAAAAAATGGAAAAGGTAAAATCATTGGTTATTGATAAGTTCAATCAAATATTCATAAGAAGTTAGTTGGAATGGCAAGACTAAACGGATTTACCAAAAAACAGATCATTGATGTTTATCGAAAGATGGCCCTATCTAGAAAACTAGATGATAAGATGCTTATCTTACTTAAGCAGGGTAAGAGTTTCTTCCATATTGGAGCATCAGGCCATGAGGCCGCTCAGTTAGCGGCAGCTGAAATGATAAAACCTGGTCACGATTGGTCATTCCCTTATTACAGAGATGGGGCATATTGCATTGGACTGGGCATGACTTCACGTGAACAATTATTGTGCTTTTTGGCCAAGGCTGATGACCCTAACTCAGGTGGGAGACAAATGCCTCAGCATTACGGGCACAAGGATCTGAGAATTGTCAGTCAATCAAGTCCAACAGGAACACAGTTTTTACAGGCGGTTGGTTGTGCAGTGACCTGCAAGATGGAAAGATCAAAAGGTGTTGTATACGTTTCATCTGGAGAGGGCACCACTAGTCAAGGTGATTTCCATGAGGCATTGAACTGGGCAAGCAATGCAAAAGCACCTGTGATATTTCATATTCAAGACAATGAATATGCCATATCAACTCACAGGTCACAACAGACCGCTAGCTCGATCTATAATATGACCTCTGGATATAGTAACCTTTCAAGGTACGACGTAGATGGGACAGATTTTTTTGAGACCAATCTAGCATTCAAGGAAGCGATTCAAAGAGCAAGGAAAGGAAAAGGTCCTTCTGTCATAGTCTCGCATGTTGTTCGTCTTTTACCCCACTCCAGCTCAGATGATCAGAGAAAATACAGGAAGGAGGAGGCACTTGCTGAAGATCTAAAAAAAGACCCACTTTCAGTTTTGGAATCAAAATGTATAGATGAAAATTTTATTAGATCTGATGAATTTGAGAAAATAAGGACCCAAGTTGACAAACAGGTCGATGATGATGCAGAATGGGCTGATAACCAAGAGTATCCTGACCCAGGCACTGCCCTAGATCACATCTATAGTAATGAAGAGGTCCTTGAAGAGCCTGACCCCAACCCAATATCTGATAAGATCGTCATTGTTGACGCCATAAATCATGCGCTTCATGAAGAGATGGAATTAAATGATAAAATGATAATCTATGGTCAAGACATTGCAGATCCAAAAGGCGGTGTCTTTACAGCGACCAAGGGCCTCACAGACCAATATGGAGCCAAGAGGGTGTTTAATTCACCGTTAGCAGAATCATCCATAGTTGGAACTGCCGTTGGGATGGCAGTCACCGGCTATAAGCCCGTGGTTGAGATTCAGTTTGGAGATTATATTTGGACAGCGATGATGCAGATCAGGAATGAGGTAGCGACCATGAGATATCGCTCAAATAATTCATGGACCTGTCCAATGGTAATAAGAGTTCCTGTGGGTGGTTATATACATGGTGCACTTTGTCATAGCCAATCAATCGATGGTTATTTCATTCATCTACCGGGGATATACATTGCATATCCTTCTTGTGCTTCTGATGCAAAAGGTCTTTTAAAGATGGCCTGTAGAATGGATGACCCGGTTCTTTTCATGGAGCACAAAGGACTCTATAGACAAGGATATGCTGCGACTGAGGAGCCTGACAGTGATTATTTGCTACCATTTGGAAAGGGGAAGGTCGTACTTGAGGGGAATGAACTGACAATTATTACTTGGGGAGCAATGGTACAAAAGTCCATTGAGGCCGCACAATTGTTAGGCCTTGCCAATGATGCGGTTGATGTCATTGATCTGCGGACATTGAATCCAATTGATCTAGATCTAATAGAGTCTTCAATTACAAAGACAAGCAAGGTATTAGTGGTCCATGAGGATAATATGACCAATGGGCCTGGAGCTGAGATATCAGCGTTGATCACAGACAGGTTTTTTGAGTTGCTAGATGGACCAGTTCGTAGGGTCGCTGCCAAGGACTCTCCAGTCCCTTTCAACTGGCTTATAGAAGAAAGAGTACTTCCTCAAACGGAGGACGTTGCAAATGCTATTAAGGAACTTTTGGAGTATTAGATGATCGTTGATGTTGTCATGCCTAAAATGGGCGAATCCATAAATGAGGGTACTATACTAGAGTGGAGGAAAAAAGTAGGGGAGTCAATCCAATTAGATGAAATTTTGTTGGAGATAGGTACAGACAAGGTTGATTCAGAGATCCCTTCATCTGCTGCTGGAATTGTGATAGAGATCTTGGCAGATCTCAATGATGTAAAGGAAGTGGGTGAGGTTATTGCAAGAATTGATACTGATGAGAATGGAGGAGCTACTGACTCCAAGGATTCAGAGATAGAGATCAATAAGGAGAGTATACAAGAGCCAATTGCCCGATCTATTCCTAAACAAGAAGAAAAGATTCAAACGGATACGACTATCAAAAACAAAGGATTCTATACTCCGGTCGTTATGAAGATCGCAGGAGAGAACGAACTACCCTTAAATGAACTAGAGTTGATAATAGGTACTGGCAGAGGAGGAAGGGTAACAAAAAAGGATATTTTATCTTATCTGGCAGATCGGAAGCCCTTGGCACCTGTTCCTGGTCATAAGCCGCAGCCCATTGTAAGGATCAAATCCGGTCGATCC
>CALCSS010000040.1 GCA_937893835.1 uncultured Fidelibacterota bacterium | reverse complement strand
CATGAAGGTACATGAATATCAAGGGAAAGAGATCTTCCGTCAATATAATATACCAACTCCAAGTGGGATACCCGCGTTCAGTGTTGAAGAGGCATTGAAAGCGTATGATGAACTAAATACAGATACAGTGGTTGTAAAGGCCCAAATTCACGCAGGTGGACGTGGAAAAGGCGGCGGTGTAAAATTGGCTCATAACAGGCAGGAAGTGGAGTCACTTGCAAAGGATATGCTAGGCATGACACTGGTCACACATCAAACGGGCCCAAAAGGGAAAGAGGTCCAACGCTTGTTAGTTGAGGCTGGTGCGAATATCTCCAAGGAGTTTTATGCAGCTATCACTCTTGACAGAGGGAAAGAAATGGACGTGTTCATGGTCTCGCTTGAGGGAGGTGTTGACATAGAAAAAGTTGCATCAGAGACACCTGAAAAAATAGTAAAGGTTTGGGTTGACCCTTTGCTGGGCATGAGCTCATATCAGGCTCGCAAACTGGCATTTGGACTAGAACTGAAAGGTAACGCCTTCAAAGAGGCTTGCTCAATATTTATGAAGATGTATGACTGTTACAGGTCAACTGACGCATCTCTAGTTGAGATAAATCCATTGATCTTGACCAATGATGATACTGTCATTGCTCTGGACTCAAAATTCAATTTTGATGGCAATGCACTTTTCAGACAAAAAGAAATCTCTGAGATGAGAGATCTAAGCGAGGAAGACCCAATGGAGGTCGAGGCTGGAAACTACAATCTGAATTATATCAAACTTGATGGTAATGTTGGATGTATGGTGAATGGCGCCGGCCTTGCAATGGCAACCATGGACATTATCAAACTTGCCGGAGGAGACCCTGCAAACTTTTTAGATGTTGGTGGGACAGCTAGTGCAGAGACCGTTAAAAATGGATTTAGAATTATTTTATCAGACAAGAATGTCAAGGCTGTATTAATAAATATTTTTGGTGGCATTGTGAGATGTGATAGAGTCGCAAATGGAGTTATCCAGGCAGTGAAAGAATTAGGATTGGATGTGCCGGTTGTTGTTCGACTAGAAGGGACAAATGCCAAAGAAGCGCAATCGACTCTTGAGGAGTCAGGTGTCTCGATTATCCCTGCAACAGGAATGAAAGACGCAGCTGAAAAAGTAGTTAACGCAGCAATAGGCGCATAGGAGGTTTTGAATGTCCATACTTGTAAATAAAGATTCAAAGGTTGTCATCCAAGGCATTACCGGTTCAGAGGGGCAGTTCCATGGTGGGCAGATGCTTGACTATGGTACAAACATTGTTTCAGGAGTAACGCCTGGCAAGGGCGGGATCGACACATTGGATGAAAAAGTACCAGTATTTAATAGTGTCGAAGAAGCTGTTGAGGATACCGGCGCCAACACATCCATTATTTTTGTTCCTCCCCCCTTTGCCGCAGAGGCTGTCATCGAAGCGAGCTACGCTGGTGTCGAACTTGTGGTCTGTATCACTGAGGGAGTCCCTGTCCATGATATGATCAAGGTCAAGAATGTTCTAGATAAAAACAATACTCGTCTCATAGGACCAAACTGTCCAGGTATCATTACT
Source organism: uncultured Fidelibacterota bacterium (assembly GCA_937893835.1). Taxonomy (GTDB): domain Bacteria; phylum Fidelibacterota; class Marinisomatia; order Marinisomatales; family UBA1611; genus NZWG01. The sequence goes on along the minus strand of CALCSS010000040.1, from coordinate 1,284 downwards.
GTGGATGAATGCAAATTGGGAATTATGCCAGGATTCATATGTAAAAAAGGTAATATTGGAGTCATCTCAAAGTCTGGGACCCTCACCTATGAAGCAATAGATCAATTGGTGAATGTTGGACTTGGTCAAACAACAGCCATAGGAATTGGTGGAGATCCGATCATTGGTACCACCATGAGAGATTGTCTTGAACTATTTGAATCTGACTCGGAAACAGAAGGTGTTGTGATGATCGGTGAGATAGGCGGGCAAATGGAGATCGAGGCAGCACGCTGGGCAAAAGAGCATATGTCAAAACCAGCAGTTGGATTTATCGCTGGTCAGACAGCACCGCCTGGGAGAAGAATGGGTCATGCCGGAGCTATTGTATCAGGCGGAGACGACACAGCTGAGGCCAAAATGCGCATTCTTGATGAATGTGGTATCAAGGTCGCAGAATCCGTAGCAGAGATCGGTAGATTGATGCAAGAATCAATGAATTAAATAATAAAGGAAAACAATGGGAAATAAGACATTTGCAATTATCAAACCAGATGCCGTAAAAGCTGGAAATACAGGAAAGATATATGATAGAATATTACAGGCAGGGTTCAATGTACTATCAGCACAATTATTAAAGATGTCAGAGGTACAGGCCAAAGGTTTTTATGCAGTACATAGAGAGCGTCCATTTTTTGGTGATCTAGTGAAATTCATGACCTCTGGGCCTTGTATGGTCCTTGCATTACAGAAAGATAATGCGGTCGAATCTTGGCGAAAGACCATTGGCGCAACCAACCCAGAGGATGCAGATGAGAATACCATTAGAAGAGACTTTGCGACCAATGTGCAAGAAAATGCTGTACATGGTTCTGACAGTGATGAAAATGCCGAAAAAGAAATTGCCTTTTTCTTCTCAGATGGTGAACTTCTAAGCGACCAATGATTTTCTTTCATGCGTAAGATAATTCATATACTACCTCTTCTTCTATTCTTTGCCTGCGGTGGCAGTGGAATTGAGGGATATGTGAATGAACCTATAACCATTACGGCCAGTAACCCTGAGGAAGGCCAAGACGTTGATTATTTTTGGTCTCTTGCAGACCAGCCTGATGGTTCTCTAATCAATTCTAGTGACCTGATCGCATCTGACGATGGTCAAGAAATGGTCTTTACCCCAGACTATCCAGGAGACTACTCGATCGAAGTGATCATATCACAATATGGGGATGAGATATCTAACCAGACATTTTCTTTTTCAATCTTAGATGGGAGTGAGAAAGAAATTGCCAGTACGAATAATGA
>CALCSS010000039.1 GCA_937893835.1 uncultured Fidelibacterota bacterium | reverse complement strand
CGTTCCGCCAACTTGTACGTTGTACTTTGACTGTCCTGGGAAACGTCCGCGACCTTCTGACTCAGCCTTATCTTGGTAGAATTGGCCGGCCTGCTTGATGATCTTGTCGATCTCGTTGCGTGACTTCTCAGCTTTCGTGCCTTCTGACATCTCACTAAGCTTTGGAGCAGCTGTAGCGGCCAGTGTGGCCATCAGAGCAGTAGTTGTAGCGAATTCAGCAAGAGAGTTACCCTTGATGCTCTTTACGTTTCTGATGATTGTTTTTAGTGTTTGTCTCATGTTTATTCTCCTTTTTAGAGTTCTTTTAATTGATCACTGCCCCTATTAAGCATAATCCGTGCCAAAAAATGAAAAATTAAAAAATAATATAGATCCTAGAGGAAAATAATTATTGAATATCAGATTGTGTAACATAATAATACATGGGTCATATTGTATCATAATGTGACCTGTGACCTTTTCTTCAGAGATATTGTAATGGATCTTGAACTATATTTATAGAGAAGAAATACATCATATTATCAATATGTTACACATGGTAGACCCTGCCAAAAGAAAAAGCCCCGGAAGACCGAGGCTTTTTAAAGTGATAAAAATTTACACTATCGATCAAAGGTCCATTATCTTATAGAAGTCCTTGGGACTCTCTCCATCCGCGACACAGATCCTAGGCGCAACCACATCCGCGCCACTGCCGCTACCAGGTATCACTATGTATATATAGTGTCCATCCTGAAATGGACTGATAAGTTGCTCACGATTGAACAGGTCCAACCACTCGTCTGCACCCTTCATACGTCCCAAAGGGCAATTTCCACATATCACCTCTCCCGCCTTATTGACCTCAGCAGACAGTGTATCATCTACGAAATGTGACCCAACTGGTCTAAGGGCCTTTGCATTGCTCACACCGAATACCGATGCCCATTTCTTACCTATACTTTCATTGGTATAGTCATTAAATAGCTCTAGATCGCTCATTAGGGTGGTCGTGTCGGTATATCCTCCAACGGCCATGTTAAATTTGTCCTGTCCGGGTAGACGTCCTCTTCCCTCAAGGGCTGCTGTCGTCTCGTAGAAGTTCTTTGCCTGTAGCAAGATCTTGTCCAGCTCATTGATGCTCTTCTCTCCCTTGCTTAACTCCATCACATTAGAGAATTTTGGAAGTGCCGTACCGATGAATGTGGCCATCATTGCGGTAATGACAGCAAACTCAGCCAGAGACTGACCCCGAATAGGTTTGAGAGTCTCTAGCACGGATTGAAAAATTGAGGATCTTTTTGGTGTATGCATACGTTATCTATTAACAGCAAAAAATATGCCAGTATATGATTAACAAAGATTACAGATCTATTTGAGAGTGCCCTGTATCGTTATGATACATAAGAGGTCAGCCTGTGGATAATGCTTCGTACATGTCCCAGATCGGTAGAAAGATGGCCAGTGCAAGTACCAGTATGAACACACCCATCACTACCGTTATGACGGGCTCTAGGGTGGCGGTCAACTTGAGGACCCTGTCCTGAACCTCGGCGTCGGTCATTGTACCGATCTCACCGAGCATGTCGTCCATGGCCCCCGCGTCCTCTCCCACCTGTATCATCTTCAGGACATGAGGCGGAAAGATGTCATGCGTATGGGTGCTGATGGATAGGGCGACCTTCTTCCCCATCGATACGTCCGAGTGTACCCTGTGCAGTCTGTCCTCTATGTAGGTGTTGCCAGCGGTCTTTCCCGCTATCTCAAGAGCCTCAAGGATGGGGACACCGGTTCGGTCCAGAGTGTCTAGAACATGGCAGAATCTGGATATTGCCATCTTCTGCGCTATGGGCCCGAATATGGGCAGACCCAGTACGAACTTATGCCACTGAAATAGACCTGCCTCGGTCTTCAACGCTCTCCAGAAGACTAAGACAAAGAAGAGGCCAAAGAAGATGATGCCTTGCCAATTATCATTGATGAATTGATCGGTCGCCAGAAGGATCCTCGTTGGAAGTGGCAGCTCGATCCTGGTCGAACTGAAAAGCGTGGAGAATTTGGGCAGGATATAGGTAACGGCGAAGACGCCTACCATGACCGTGATCCCTACGACGATGGAAGGATATCGTATCGCCTGGGTGATCCCCATTCTCAGCTTTAGGTCATGGGAGATGAAATCGGCCAACTGAAACATTACCTTGTCAAGAACGCCTGCACTCTCCCCTGCCTTGACTATATTCACGAACATGGAATTGAACACCTTGGGGTGTTTGCCCATAGACCTTGACAGAGACATGCCATTGGACACATCATCGATCACGGCATCGAGGGTCCTGTTAAGCAGTGCATTTTCCTTGTCAGAGTGTACCGAGTCAAGTGCGTCCACGAGCGGGACTCCTGCCTTTAGCATCACAGACAATTGTCGGGTGAAATTATAGATGTCTTGGGGAGGAACCTTCTCGAAGAGATTGATCTCCAAATCGAGTAGGGTCTGCTTCTTCTCTGAGACAGATATGGGCTCAAGTCCCATACGCTCCAGCTGAATGAGCGCACTGTCCTGCCCCGATGCCCTAAGCTCACCTCTCACAACTCCCGTTGTGGGATTTGTAGCGATATAGGAGAATAGGGTGAACTTATCAGTCTTTTTTTCTAAGGCCATGCTGGTCTAATTTTCTGTATAACGTCATTCTACTGATGCCAAGCTCCTGTGAGGTCGTGGTCATGTTCCAGTTATTGCGCTCGAGGCCTGCGATAATTGCCTCGTGCTCCATTTCTTTTAGGGTCCTTATCTCTGAGGTGTCGATCGAAACGCTAGTTGGCTGTTCAACCTGAGTGGGCAGGGTCCCTTGGTCTACACTGGTGACCGCCTGCTCGCCCTGCTCTACTGGGGTATCACCTTTGGGTGATGGTGCGGAAGGGCTATTCTCATCGAGGATATATTTTATGTCATCACTCTCGATGATAGGCTTGTCATGGATCAGTACGACTCGCTCCAGCGTGTTCTCAAGCTCTCTGACATTTCCAGGCCAATCATATTGATCCAGCGTCTGCATCGCTCCATGTGAAAGGAAATTGACAGAGATATTATGTTTTTTCTTTAGACCCTTTAGAATGGACATGGTCGTTGGAAGGATATCCTCTCTCCTATCTCTGAGAGGAGGCACCGTGATCGGAAATACATTGATCCGGTGAAAAAGATCCTGGCGAAAACTTCCATCATTGATCTTGTTCTCAAGATCCTGATTTGTGGCCGATATGATCCTAACATCGACCCGGATGGTCTCTGCGCCACCTACTCTCTCTATCTCGCCACTCTCCAGTACTCTTAGGATCTTTGCCTGTAGAGAGGGGCTCATGTCGCCGATCTCATCTAGGAAGATGCTCCCAGAATTTGCAGATAAAAATTTTCCATCCTTCCTCTCAATGGCGCCTGTGAAGGCACCTTTCTCATGTCCGAAGAGCTCACTCTCAAGCAGGTCAGATGGTATGGCAGGACAATTGACCGCAATATTTGGACGGTCTCTTCTGAGGCTGATCAAGTGCAGGGTCCGTGCTATGAGGTTCTTCCCCGTGCCACTCTCGCCATAGAGTACCGTCGTCACGTCCTTGCTCTTGATCTGACACATGAGATGATAGATCTTTAGCATCTGTTCAGACACACCTACGATCTCCTCAAATCCAATGCCTGAGAAATGTCTTACCGCGGTCCTAGGAACCTCTCTCTTGAAATCTTGAAATCGTTTTGCTGAATCGAGCATGGCGAGTATCTCCTCACCACTATGCTCATTCGGTTCAAAGTAACTGAATAGGCCCAGATCAAAATCAGCCAGTACCTCCCTTTTCCTTTCACTTCCTCTTACCACGGCAATGACCGGTATCCCGTTCTTTATGCTGACCAACTCCTTGAGCAATCGACTTGGCGTCATCAGTGGCAATTGATCCTCGATGATGACCGCATCAAAGTCACCTGTCTGGACCGCACTGAGGGCGATCATTCCATTCTGCACATAGTCCAGGTGGACGTTCATGCCAGAGAGTTCGGGAATGTTCACTTTCTTCCCCCCTACATATAGCACACTGATCATATGATTATCTTCGTGGTTCCCAGGGTCTCATACACCTCGGATATGGTGGTGTCCCCTCTATTTATCTTGAGGACCCCATCCTCAAGGAGTGTTCTCATGCCGCTCTTTCGTGCCTGTTCACGGATCTTATAACCTGGTGCCTGTTCTAAGACCAATTCAGATATCTCCGCATCCACAAGCAAGAGCTCATAGATCCCAATTCGACCCTTGAACCCTGTGTTCCTGCATGACAGGCATCCTTTCCCTTTGTATGCCTTAAAGGTTTCTTTTGCGTCAAGACCTATCATCCTTAATTCTTCCTCGCTGGCATCATAGGACTCTCTGCATTCCTTGCAGACCCGTCTGACGAGCCTCTGCGCGAGAATTCCCTTCACGGTTGATGCGATCAAGAAAGGCTCCACGTTCCAGTTCAACAGACGGGTAAAGCCCGATGCAGCGTCGTTCGTGTGAACCGTACTAAACACAAGGTGCCCGGTAAGCGCCGCACGAATGCCTAGCTCGACCGTCTCCTCATCACGGACCTCTCCCACCATGATGATGTCTGGGTCTTGCCTCAGAATGGATCGCAATGCGGAGGAAAATGTGACACCTGACTTTGTATTGATCTGTGCCTGGTTGATGTTGTCCAGGTCATATTCGATCGGATCCTCCACTGTCACAATATTCACATCCGGGGACTCTAGCTTGTTCAGTGTGGAGTACAGCGTGGTCGTCTTTCCACTACCCGTGGGTCCTGAGACAAGTATGATCCCCTCGCCACCTATTAGCATGCTATTGAACCTTTCCTCACAGTCCTCCTCAAAGCCAAGGGCCCTGAATGAATGAAGAGCCTCTGAGATGTTCAACAGTCGGAGCACGGTCTTCTCTCCATAGAGAGTGGGATATGTCGAGATCCTGAGGTCTAGGCGACCCTTGCTTGATTTGAATAATATTCGACCATCTTGAGGCCTTCTGGTCTCTGCGATGTCCATGTTGGACATTATCTTCAGCCTTGATACAAGTGCCGTGTGAATGTCACTTGGTAGGGACTGAAAATCTTGCAGGCGGCCATCGATCCTGAATCGCACCCTTATGTCAGTCTCTCTGGGCTCTATGTGGATGTCAGAGCATCCATATTTTTGACTCTGGGAGATGATACTGTCCACTAGCTCAACGATGTGTGTCTCATCGAAAAGGTCGGATATGTCGGTGCTACCATCACTCGCTGTGTCAATATCCACATAGCCTGATATTCCATAGTGCAGATCGATCGCGTTCTCTATCTCATTCTCCATGGCGATCACAGGCTCGATCTTGAGCCCGGTCGCATCACGGGCGGCGTTTATCGGGTCAGGGTCAAGGGGATCTGATATGGCGATGTTGAGTGTATTGTTCAATCGAAAGAGTGGGAGTATCTTCTGCTTCCGGACCATACGCTCAGAAAAGAGTTCCATCAGTGTGTCATCGATCTGATAATGTCCGAGCTGGAGAAATGGGATCTTTAACTGATAGCTGATGTAACGATTCAGATCCTTATTGTCAAGAAAGCCCATCTCAACAAAGGTCTCACCAATGTAGCCATCCTTCTCCTTCTGAGCCACCAGCCCCTTTTGGAGTTGGTCCTCATCGATCTTGCCTGCCTGTACAAGCATGGTCCCTATGGGTTGTTTTCCTGAAACGGCCATGTCAGAACATTGTGCTATAATACCAGTTCAGTATATAATTATCACCATGGGGTGTTGTGGTGAACAAGGCGATCAGCGTTCCCGCTGCAAGGTAGGGCCCGAATGGGATCTTGGAATCCTTTTGAAGCAGATTCCCTCCCATCATCAAAAAGATGATAATAGCGCTTATTGCAAAACTAAGATACAGGGCCAATATTGAATATTCAGTTCCAAGGTAACCACCAAGGACAAGGCCTAACTTTACATCACCGAATCCAATGCTCTCCTTCTTGAGGATGAATTGTCCTATCAGACCTATCGTGAACAGAAATCCCGCAAATACGAATGAGCCTGACATAGCCTCCTCCCATTCAATGGGGATCCACTCCATGTAAATGCCTATGACCAGCATCGCAAGTCCGATCGACACAAAGCCATTGGGTATGATGAAATGGTCAATGTCCACAAAGGTGATCGCGATCAACAGATAGGTCAGTGCAAGGT
>CALCSS010000038.1 GCA_937893835.1 uncultured Fidelibacterota bacterium | reverse complement strand
TGTCTCATTAGCGCATCAGCTCCATTACGCATTGAGATCAGTTCCTTAGATGATGTAAAAAAAATACCAACTTCATATATAAAAAATAACGGTATGGTAAAGAGAAAACTATAAAGAGGAGATCGTGTATTGTTCCAATATGTTTTCACCCACATTAATCGCTTTCAATCTGTAACACAGCTAATAAGGCTTCTTGAGGTATTTCAACCTTGCCTATCATCTTCATCCGCTTCTTTCCCTTCTTCTGCTTCTCCCAAAGTTTTCTTTTTCGTGTAATATCACCACCATAGCATTTTGCTGTCACATTTTTCTTCAATGCTCTAACTGTTGTCCTTGCAATAATTCTATTATTCAGGGCAGCTTGGATAGCAACTTCAAACATTTGTCTAGGAATCAGTTCCTTTAATTTGCTACACAATGCGACACCTCTGTGATACGCATCATCTGAATGACAAATAATTGACAAGGCGTCGACAGGCTCACCATGTATCATAATATCCAATTTTTGAAGACTAGCTTTTGAAAATTCTTTAAGCTCATAATCAAATGATGCATAACCACTTGAAATAGATTTTAATTTATCATAGAAATCAAAGATGATTTCTCCAAGTGGAAGATCGTAATGGAGTTGTGCTTTCTCGGGTGAAAGATAGTGTGTGGTTTTATAGACACCTCGTTTTTTCTGGCATAGTGTCATTATACTACCAATATATTCTTTAGGAGTCAGTATCTCAGATGATACAATAGGCTCTAGAATAGACTCTATATCTCCAATCTCGGGCATTTTTGCTGGTGTATCCACATTTAAGACCTTGTCATCTTTAGTCTTAATCTGGTAAATAACATTTGGAGTTGTTGTGACTAAATCCAGATCAAATTCCCTTTCCAGTCTTTCTTGAATGATTTCCATATGCAACAAACCTAAGAACCCGCATCTAAAACCAAAACCAAGAGCCTCACTTGTCTCTGGAAGAAAATCCAGTGAAGCATCATTTAATTTTAATTTCTCTAGTGCCTGGCGTAATTGATCATAATCATCTGCCTCAGCAGGATATAGGCCAGAAAATACCATCGGTTTGATCTTTTTATAACCTGGCAAAGGGTCTTTTGCCTCATTGGATTTAGTAGTGATGGTATCACCAGGTTCAATATGCGCCATATCCCTGATACTAGCCACTAAATACCCTACATCGCCTGAACGCAATTCAGAGGTCTTGACCTTATCTAAAACAAAGTGACCTGTTTCAGTGACCTCATATTCTCTATCATGTGCAAAGAATCTTACGGTATCTCCAGGGCGCAACACTCCATCAAAAACTCGTACATAAGGTATTGCACCTTTATAATTATCATACATTGAATCAAATATCAAAGCCCTACAGCTTTCATCAGGCTTATTTAACGGTGGAGAGATACGTTTAATAATTGCTTCAAAAATATCAGATATTCCTTTACCACTTTTTGCACTAGCCTCTATGATATCACTCTCTTCACAGCCGATTAACTCCATCATCTGTACCTTGACATCATCTACCATGGCAGACGGTAAATCAACCTTGTTGATTATGGGTACAATAGTCAGATCATTTTCAATTGCAAGGTAGGTATTTGATACGGTTTGTGCCTCCACGCCTTGTGCAGCATCCACTAAGAGCAAAGCGCCCTCACATGCTGCCAAAGAGCGAGATACTTCATAAGAAAAATCTACATGTCCTGGTGTATCAATAAGATTCAAGGTATATACACTACCATCGGAGTACTTATACTGCATACGTATGGGGTGACTCTTGATCGTTATACCCCTCTCTCTTTCTAGATCCATACTGTCTAGGACCTGTGCTTTCATATCCTTATCTGATACTGTCTTTGTTTCTTCAAGCAGCCTATCTGCGAGAGTTGACTTACCGTGATCAATATGTGCAATGATACAAAAATTTCTTATAAGACTCGTATTCATAGGAGATTATTATTAAAACCCTGTTCTTTTATAGGGATGATCTTATTGATTTGTATAGTGTTATTAAAGGTTTTCTCGCGATCCAACTACAAGAAGACCCTCCAGAGACTTTAAAAAACCAACTTGGCAAAAAAAGAATTCAATTCGATGAACGTCATCTCGGTTTAATCTTATTATATGACGCTGAATAAAATTCACCTAAGTTTATTAATTATGCTTCTGTTGGGCACGTAAAAGTCTTGAATTGGCAGTTTTTTTATCCCCATCTTGCATAAGTGAAACAACTCTAAGGGCCTCCATGACTGGAATATTCAAATTGTCAGAATTACTATAGAATGCATCCATATGCATCGCGATGATCTTTAGATTATAACCAATCTCATCAGCCAGGTATTCATCTGCTATTTGATAGAAACGTTCAATGTAATATGGCTCTACCCAATTATCATTATGCATATACTGCTTGCGCACTTCTGATCTGTGATGTGCCTTTATTTTTGAAATGGCACCATATGCACCATTAATAAAAGAAATTTTTTCATCTTGAGTATAGCTAATCCAAAAATCAGCGGGTGATGCACTCTGTCCATGTAGTAATGAATAAAATATTGCAAAAGTTAGTATTGCTTTCTTCATTATTAAATTATCGCTCAAAATGATTGACCAATGGGAATCTTCTTCCTATGCCAAAGGCCTTTGTAGATACTCTTAACCCTGGCGCTGCTTGGCGTCTCTTATACTCACTCATCCTTATTTTTTTATATATGGAATTTACTAAATCTTTTTCTAGTCCTGATCTCTCCAATTCAACAATTGTATGACCTTTTTCAATAATTGCATCTACAAGAGGGCTGACAATGGTATAATCAAAGGGGTCAACCTGATCGGGTGCCAATTCTGCTGAAGGTGGTTTATCAATGGAACCTTTGGGGATTCGTCCAGGGTGTACAGTATTGATCCATTTTGATAATGCATAGACATCAGTTTTACTTAGATCAGATATTACTGATAGACCTCCACTCATATCACCATATAGTGTGCAATATCCTAGAGCTAATTCTGTTTTATTTCCTGTAGAAAGGACCATCCATCCAAACTTATTGGACAGTGCCATCAACAAATCACCTCTAATACGAGCCTGAATATTCTCTTCTGCATTATTATGTTCACGACCACGGAAATAAGGTTCTAGAGTAACTTCCATTTCATCTACACATTTTTGAATTGGAATTACCATATAATCTATTCCAATAGAATCTGCTAAATCCTTGGCATCAGAAAGGCTATGATCACTGGAATATTTTGAGGGCAGCGATACTCCGTGAACCATATTTGAGCCTAATGCATCCACGGCAATTGAGGCAACCAGAGCACTATCAATTCCACCAGATAATCCTATTACAGCCTCTTGATGTCCAGTTTTCTCAAAATAATCTTTTACGCCGAGGCATAACGCATTGTATGTCCTTTCTTCTTTTGATTGGTTAGTGACCTCTATTTTTTTTGAAGAGTATGGGTCAACTAATACAATTTGTTCTTCAAAAGGATTACCATATGCAATCAAATCACCATCTTTGGACATTCCAATTGATTGTCCATCAAAAATCAATTCATCCTGAGCTCCCACCATATTACAATAAAGAAATGGCAGGTGTAATTCATTGACCTTTTCTTCAATAATACTACGCCTTTTAATCAGACGATCTTTATGATACGGTGATGCTGAGATATTTATAAATATCTCAGCTCCTAATTGCTTTTGGATCATACTGACCTTACAATCATAATCATGGTCCCAAAGATCCTCACAAATTTGCAATCCAACCTTCACCTCACCATCATCTAAAGGTATTACACTTATTTTAGGTTCTGACGCTCTTGTAAAATAACGTTCCTCATCAAATACATCATATGTAGGTAGCAAAACTTTATCATAGGATGAATGTATCTTACCATCAATACAAATTGCTGCAGAGTTATAGATTTGCCTTCCCTCTTTTCTTACATAACCAATAATAAGCGGAATCGTAGACATTTTAGCTATGGCATTTAAGAAATATATATTTTGCTTTATAAAATCGTCATTCAATAGTAGGTCTTGCGGTGGGTAACCAGATATTGTTAATTCTGGAAATGTTGCAATATTAGCACCTAATTCTATACTATTATTGTAAAACTTTAATACCTTTTCATAATTGTAATCAAAATTGCCTAGGATCGTATTTATCTGGCAAAGTGCAATCTTCATCTATGAATCTCGAAAGATGTGAATTCTTTCTCGGATTGTTCCTCCCATTCAATACTGATCTTTTCAATAGTGGCATTTGGAGGACCCTCATGAAGCCAGCCAGCAAATACCGATAGATCATCTCTTTCACCTTCAGCCAATATCTCAACTGCATTATTAAAAAGATTTTTTACCCATCCAGTTAGGCCTAACTCATTTGCCTTGTCTTGAGCACTAATTCGAAAAAAGACGTCCTGTACATCTCCTGATATCATTACACGGATTTTATACATTATTAAATTCCTTTTTTAATTTGATTATTACATCCTTTGGTGATTCCGCTTTTATAATAGGCTCAATATCCCATGTCTCATACCCGATAACAGGTTTATCTAATTGAAATGCATATGCTATCTCACTGAGTGTACCATACTGTCCTGAAATTGCAATAGCTACATCACAATTATAGGCTAAGACAGCATTCCTTGCAATACCAATGCCTGTTGAAATTGGAATTGAAAGGTAAGCATTTGCCTCATCTATATCTTGCCCTTTAAGTATACCCACCACTAGGCCATTTTCACTATTAACACCTTTTGAAATTGCTTCCATGACACCTTGCCCTCCTCCACAAAATACAATATATCCCTCTTTAACGAGTTCCTTTCCAATGAACACTGTATCATCATAAACTTCTTTCGTTATAACACGTCCACCAAATACTGAGACTCGCTTGGCTTTATCCATTATGGCTCTAATCGTGACATTGTTCTTGGGAAAGGAATTGTTTCACGTATGTGTTTTGTTCCACAAATCCATGCCACTGTCCTTTCTAGGCCTAGACCAAATCCCGAATGCGGTACAGAACCATACTTCCTTAGGTCAAGGTACCATTTGAATGGCTCAAGTGGAAGATCATGGTGACGTATCCTATCAATTAATATATCTATATCATCTTCTCTTTGACCGCCTCCAATAATTTCACCATATCCCTCTGGAGCAATCATATCAACACCCAATGCTAGTTTATTGTTCTGTTCATCCCGCTTCATATAAAATGCTTTAATGTTTGCAGGCCAACGGTGAATCATTAGTGGTTTATCATATTGCTCAGATAGGAGGGTTTCATCAGGTGCACCAAAATCATTACCGTATTCAAAATCGCTGCCATTATCCGTCAGCAGCTTTACTGCTTCATCATAGGTAATTCTAGGAAATGGCGGAACGATTGATTCGAGTTGAGCTGTATCTCTTTCTAAAACTGCAAGCTCTGTGATACAGTACTCCAAGACTCTCTTTATAATAAAACCAACTAAATTTTCTGCCCAGGTCATATTCTCGTCAAGATCGACATAGGCCATCTCTGGTTCAACCATCCAAAATTCAGTTAGATGTCGACGAGTTTTTGATTTTTCGGCACGAAAAGTTGGACCGAAACAATAAGTCTTACCAAATGCAGTCGCACCCGCCTCCTGGTACAATTGACCACTTTGCGTTAAATAAGCAGAACGTTCAAAATACTCCACTTCAAATAGCGTAGTTGTACCTTCAACAGCATTACCTGTAAAAATAGGAGAATCAATTAGAGTGAAACCATTAGAATCAAAATAGTCACGGATTGCCTTTACTACTTGATGGCGTACTCGCATAATAGCATTTTGTCGCTTTGACCTGAGCCATAGATGTCTATTCGACATAAGAAAATCAGCACCGTGTTCTTTAGGCGTGATTGGATATTCCTCAGTTACATGATTCACCACTTTGATCTCTTTAACTCCTAATTCATATCCTCCCACTGATCGTGGTTCTTTCCTTACTATACCATTAATGATAATCGAATCTTCCTGATGGAGTTTTTGTTCTAAGGAAAAGGTCTCATCAGTGGCCTCACCTTTTACAACAACTCCCTGTAATAGACCAGTACCATCTCTAAAAATAACAAACCAGATCTTTCCAATAGTTCGTATGCTATAGACCCAACCTTTTAATTCAACATCTTGACCTACATATTGATCTAAATCTTTAATATTTACTGTTTCCATATCCTTTCCTTTACCACGTTGTCATAATATCATTCAAAATATCCTCAGCAATTTTACGCACTGCTACATTAGTTGCAAAACTTCTAGGTTCACCAAATTCATCATCATCTTCATCATCTATTTTACCATCATTGTCATTATCAATTCCGTCCGAACCAATGTCTCCACTGAGCCCATAGGCTCCAAATGCAGAGTACACTCCCTCAAATAGATTCTTATCATTCTTAACGTCAAACCACTCTATTTTGACATCAATTTTATACCGGTACTCTGATACAGATTCTTGTTTACTGTATGTGTAGGGACCTTCACTAACTTTTTTTATCGTGCCTCGCAATACTGAATTTGCAATATCTTCATTTGTAATATAAAGAATACCCGCCTCATTGAATTGCTCAAGGATTCCATCAGTTATGTTTTCTGCCAACCCAAACTCGGCAGTCTGATTATCCATAAGAGGTATGGCAACTGATTTAATATGTGGAGGAATTGAACCGGCCATGGAATAAAATCCACATGATATGAATAGTAAATAAAAGATAAGGATAAAATGATGCATCTTACCGTCGACTCTTGATCTTTGGTGCTACCCCAAATTCTTCAATTTTTCGATATAGTGTTCTCTCACTCATCCCCAATGATCTTGCGGTCTTTCTTCTATTATTATTAAAAAAATTCAAGGTACGTTTAATTGCCTCTTTCTCAAGATCTTTAATAAGCATATCACCTATTGCATCATCTCGAATGAAACGATAGCCATCTTCAACTATCTCCATGGATTTCTGAGGAATTTGAACCCCTTCAATTGGCTCTATTTTAGTAAGTCCAGTTGCAGTAGTAGGAGTAACTGCACCACCAACCAATAATTTCTGAATTAATTCAGTATCTTGTTTTAGCATGAAAAGTTGACGAAGGATAAGATCAATTTCAGCTTTGTCTGTAGATTTTGATACGAGAATTGGTAATGCAGGGTTAAATGAAGTTTGATGTGGTAAAACATCAGTTAACTCACGTTTTACAACATCCGCAGTAATTCTCTCACCTTTTTCAAGAACCAATACTTTTTCCACAAAATGCTTTAGCTCTCTTACATTTCCAGGCCATTCATACTGCTTCATCAAGCGTACTGCATCTGGCATAAAACCACGATATCTTATGTCATTTGAGCGAGTGAACTCCAGAGCAAATCTCTCAATGAATGCATTGATATCCTCTACTCTTTCACGCAATGATGGTAATTTGACAGTGACCGTTTTGAGTCTAAAATATAGGTCCTGTCTAAAATCACCATTATTTACTAATTCTGCTAAATTCTTATTTGTTGCTGCAATAACCCTTACATCTGTTTTTCGAGTTTTCGCTTCTCCTACGCGCATAAATTCGCCACTTTCAAGAACTCTCAGTAATTTAACCTGGGTCTCAAGAGGTGTCTCACCTATCTCATCTAAAAAGATCGTACCCTTATTGGCTTGCTCAAAATATCCTTTCCTATCTTCCCCAGCCCCTGTGAAAGAACCTTTTTTATGACCAAATAATTCAGATTCAATGATACCTTCTGGAATTGCACCACAATTGACGACCACGAGTTCCTCGTTATTTCTTTTGCTGAATTGATGAATTGCCTTGGCAACGACTTCCTTGCCAGTACCTGATTCTCCGGTTACCAATACCGATATGTCCACAGGTGACACTTGGGTTATCATTTCAAGTACTTGGTGAATGCCTACAGAAGTACCAATGATTCCAGATTGTTTTTGAAGTCTATCCATATCAAACATCAAATAACTCCTTTAGTAAAAAATTCATGCGGTTGCTAACCCAAGATCTTTTTCAAATTCCACGATCTCATCCCTAATCTTTGCAGCCTTTTCAAATTCGAGATCTTCAGCTGCAGTTAGCATCGCTTTACGCAGTTCATCAAGAATCATTTCCTTATCCTCTCTTGTTATTTGGCCTTTATCAAATACAGGAAGGAGAACATCATCATTCCCTTTCATTGAATCTGCAACTGCAGTAGAGTCCAATATCTCATCAACAGATTTATATACTGTTTTGGGTGTGATATTATTTATCTTATTAAATTCTTTTTGTATTGTTCTTCTTTCTTTGGTTGTATCAACCAAGTGCAACATTGCTTCGGTTTTTCTATCTCCATAAAGGATGACCAGGCCGGATTCATTCCTAGCCGCACGACCTGCTACTTGTAGCAAGGAGCTTTTGGACCTTAAGAACCCTTCTTTGTCAGCATCCAAAACTGCGACCAAACTTACTTCAGGAAGGTCTAGTCCTTCCCTTAATAGATTGATACCGACTAATACATCAAAAGTACCGATTCTCAACTCACGTAAGATATGAACCCGCTCCAAAGTTTGAATCTCAGAATGTAAGTATCTCACACGAATGCTTAAACTTGTCAGATACTCTGTTAAATCCTCTGCACTACGCTTGGTCAATGTTGTAATCAAAACTCTCTCTTTTTTTGATGAACGGTAGCGTATCTCTCCAATTAGATCATCAATCTGTCCTATTGATGGTCTAATGTCAACTTCAGGGTCAAGTAATCCCGTTGGGCGAATAACCTGTTCTATAATGGCACCTTTACAAAACTCCAATTCCCTTTGTGATGGTGTTGCAGAAGTGAAGATGACTTGGTTTTGAGCACAATGGAATTCATCATATTTTAATGGTCTATTATCTAGAGCACTAGGTAGTCTAAAACCATGTTCCACCAAGGTTGTCTTACGTGCGCGGTCGCCATTGTACATTGCCTGTATCTGTGGTAATGTGACATGTGATTCATCTAGAATTGTCAGAAAATCAGCAGGAAAAAAATCAATCAATGTATATGGTTTTTCACCAGGTGCACGACCAGCAAAAAATCGAGAATAATTCTCAATCCCTGCACAATATCCTAACTCTATCATCATCTCGATGTCAAAATTTGTTCGTTGTTCTAGGCGCTGGGCCTCCAAAAGTTTATTATTATTTCGTAGGAATCCGAGTCTATCAGATAATTCATGTCTTATTTCCTCAATTATCTTTAATATAGTTTCTTTATCTGTAACAAAATGTTTTGCAGGAAAAATAACGACGGAATTCAACTCATCCTTTAATTCTCCAGATATTGGATCAAATCTACTTATCTGGTCAACCTCATTGCCAAAGAGTTCGATTCTGATGCAAGTATCTTCATAAGCTGGGTATACTTCCATTACATCTCCACGAATACGAATATTACCTCTTTCTAGAACCTTATCATTTCTAGAATAGTGTATGTGAACCATTTTTGACAAGAAGGATCGCCTATCCATTATATCGCCCTTAGATATTTTTACGGTACCTTTAGAATACTCTTCTGGTGACCCAATTCCATAAATACATGACACAGAACTAACAACAATGACATCTTCTCTAGACATAAGGGAGCTAGTTGTCTTCAATCTAAGTTTGTCAATTTCCTCATTCACTGAACTATCTTTTTCAATGAATGTATCAGTTACTGGTAAGTATGCCTCAGGTTGATAATAATCATAATAGCTAATAAAATATTCTACCGCATTTTCAGGGAACAACTGTTTAAACTCACCATATAGCTGGGCTGCCAAGGTCTTATTATGAGACATGATCAATGTTGGTCTCTGTACCTCTTCTATGACATTGGCCATGGAGAATGTCTTGCCAGAACCTGTAACACCTAATAAAGTTTGATATTTATCTCCATTATCCAAACCACGCACTAATTCATTGATCGCACTAGGTTGATCACCTTGAGGAGAGAATTCTGAGTGTATAATGAAATCTGCCATAATGGCTAATTTAATAATTATTATAGAGGGTGGTCAATGGCAGACTATTACAATTATTAGATAATTGATGAATTATAATTTTTTGCAACCTTAATGATCTCTTTTACTATTTTCATAGGGATTCCAGTCTTAGCTCTAATTTCCTCAGGAGTTTGCTTGGCAATTTGCTTGGGGCCACTAAATGATTGCAATAGCATCGCTGATCTTTTAGCGCCTAATCCTTTGATATCATTAAAAATAGACTTAGTTAGGTCTTTATTCCTTTTTTTTCTTTGGAAGGTGATGGCAAAACGGTGAGCTTCATCTCTTATTCTTCTTAATAAGAGAAGGCCTGGGCTGGTCTTATGAATGAACTGTGATTCTGAATTACCTGGGACAAATACCTCCTCTAATTTTTTTGCCAAACCTATAATCGGGATATAATCCATTCCTAGTTCCCGCAATGCAGACAAAGCCATACTTAACTGCCCCTTACCACCATCAACTAATATGAGGTCGGGCATGGATCTACTTTCTTCTTTAATCCTTCTGTATCTTCTGAATACAACTTCTCTCATCGATGCAAAATCATCAATACCTTTTACAGATTTTATATTATACTTCCTATATTTTGTTTTTTTGGGACGCCCATCTATAAAACAGACAAGGGATGCTACCGTATTGGTCCCTCCTAGATGAGAAATGTCAAAAGCCTCTATTCTTCTAGGTGGCACATCCATATTCAGATCATCCTTTAATTGCTCTAGGATACTTGGTACCTGATCTTTTCTCTTTTGCCGATTAAGAAGCCATTCACTTAATAATAATTTAGCATTTTGCATGGTAACTCTTAATTCTTTGGCCTTTTCACCTTTTTGAGGAAAAATAAATTTTACAGAGCTTTTTTTCCTTTCCTTCATCCACAGAATTAACTCCTGTTCATCTGCTGGTACCACTTGCAATGAAATTTCTTTTGGTAAATAATCGCTATCCATATAAAAACGGGTTATCACAGTCTTCATTATGATTTCATCATCAGTCAATTGTTTCAATAATAATTTATCTCGACTAAATATTTTACCATTTCTTATTCTAAGAACTACAGCTACACCATAGCTACCTTCTCTAGCAAGTGCAATAACATCTCTCTCTGTGAAATCTGTAGCAACATGGCTTTGTTTCCTCTTAAATGAATCTATTGCACTTAGTTGATCTCTGTACAACCCTGCCTCTTCATATCTTTGTTCTTTGGAGGCTTTTACCATCATATCATTCAAATGAGATTCTATTACTTTGGTCTTACCTCTCATGAAGTCCTCTATTCTATTGACCATGATAAAATATTGATCTCTAGATACAAGCCCCTCACAGGGTCCTTCACATTTATTAATATGGTAATCTAGGCAAATAGATATCTTCTTTTCCTTGATTACTTTTGCATCTATGAGATAACTACAACTCCTGATAGGAAAAACTTTATTGAGAGCCTTCAATATCATTCTCAGTCTCCGAGTATCTGTGAATGGGCCATAGTATTTAGAACCATCTCTGATAATATTTCTTGTTATGAAGACCTGTGGAAACGGTTCATTTGTTATTCTGATGAATGGGTATGATTTATCATCCTTTAAATCCACATTATAGCGTGGTTGGTGCTCTTTTATGAGGTTTGCCTCGGTCATTAACGCTTCAACCTCATTCCTCACCACGATCCATTCAATATCAGTCACATGTTTGACCATTGTGGCATTCTTCGAAGATATATTATTACTCTTTTGAAAATAGGTTCTTATTCGATTCCTTATGTTTTTTGCTTTGCCAATGTATATGATCTTCTTATCTGAATTTAGAAAGTGATAGACACCAGGGTCGGTGGGAGCTTGTTTGATCTTTTTCTGAAGGAATTCTTTCATCTAAAAGTATTAATCTCAAGAAAAATTAGTGACTATTCCTTGAAATATTAAAAATCATTTATCTTATTATTTCTCTTCGTTATTGATGAAATGAAAAAAATGATCCTAATATTTATCCAACAAATTTGATATCAATCATTTTTTATTTTTTAAAAAATAATTTGTTTTTAAAATTGAGTATGGTTATGCTTGATCATTGAGTCGTAAACTCACGGTCGGTAATCCAAGTAAAATCCAATTAAAGATAAAACTATACAGAATATATGCATAGAGTCCTAATAAGTGCGGCACTGTCTTTTTGTGTCCTATTGATGGCACAAGATAATGCCAATAAAAAGAAGAGAAAGGTTTACAGGACCCAAACGGGTTCTATTATTGAAGCTCCTCGACCTCTTTTTGAACGTGAAACAAAAAAAGAGAAAACTGAGCCACGAATTAAAAAAATAGAAAAAAGCAAAGCACTCGCACGTACCAAAAAGGTTGAGACCACTTATCGCAATGAACTTGACAGTCTCAAAAACACAGTTTCTAAGCTTCTAAAACAATCAAAAGAATTACAAAGTAACTATGAAGAAAAGCTATCTCAAAGTCAAAATGATACGGTTTTTGTTTATACCACTCTCTATGATACCACCACCGTATTGGATACAACATTCATATATACAAATGCTACAACGACATCATATGACACAGTAGTAGTCATTGATAGTATCTATATTAATAACTATGATACGACAACTGTCATTCAAACCAATTATGATACTATTTTTGTTATGGATACAACGGTCTTGGTGAACTATGATACAACCGTAATGAAAGATACGGTCTGGGCTTTTGCCTATGATACGACATATTATTATGATACTACTTGGGTATATGCTCACGACACCACCGTTCTAAGAGATTCAATCTGGTTGTTTGCAGTGGATACGATCAAAACGTTTGATACCCTTGTAGTGTCTAAGAATGATACGGTTACAATTCATACATATTCAAGCAAGTTCCCTAATAACTTTTCCCCTGATATGATCGATCAGAAACAGTCAGCATTTCCTAAGTACAAGAGCCTTGGCGATGCACTTAGAGCTAGAGACATGGGTGACAAAACTGCACAAGGTTGGATCAATCAAGCTTTGAATGCTGCAGGAGGAGATTGGACACGTGCCGAACGTGAGTATCAAAAATTACAGGAAATATATTCTACATCCATGGTCCAGGCCATCACTAGAAAACCAAAGGAACCATCTTTCATTGGTCCCGAAATGAGATATAAGAGCGTCATTTTTGATACACTGAAAATATTGACCTTTGATACCACTTTGATTCAAGATACAGTAAAAAATCTAGTCAAACAGACTTATGTAAAATATGACACATCTATTGTTGACAAACGTAGAGAGGTGATAGCAAACACCACCCCTCCTGGCCATGAATTGATCATCAAATATCATAGAAATGGCCGAGTTAAAGAAAGAGGATTAATGAAGAGTAATAAGAAAAATGGTGAGTGGATGCAATATGATTCAAAGGGGGTACCTCTGAGAAGGTCTGTCTATGATATGGGTATGATAATAGATGATGAGCTTATTGTCTTGGATGGGAATGAGGACAACCCTATGGAAGAATTAAAGGACTACACAAAGAGGAAAAGACGCAGCAACAAATCGAAGGCAAAAAAAAGTAAAAGCATCTTCAAACTACCAAGTTTCCTGAAAAAATAAGGCCTAAATAGGCTTTTCTGCTAATTCTACTAATACTCCACCTGTTGAATTGGGATGTATAAAGATTACCTTATAGCCTTCTGCACCTATAGTAGGCTCCTTGCCAATTAATTTTATTTTATTCTCAAACATAAATCTGATCGCATCATCAATATTCTCAACCTGCAAACAAATATGATGAATTCCAGGCCCTCTTTTTTTGATGAATTTCTCAATTGGTGAATCTGGACATTTTGACAAAAGTAATTCTATTTTCCCAGAATCTGCCTGATATATATCAGTTGTAACCCCTTGACCATCAACGTCTTCTAGCGATAAATGTTTAAGTCCAATTACCTCTTTCCAAAATTTAGCACTGCTATTTAAATCTGTGACAGCAATACCGATATGCTCTATACCAATTACTTTCAATATAACAACTCTTTGAAGCTTGGATTTAATTTCAAACCACTACCGTAAAGTTCTGGCAAAACCAATCTGCCATCTTTTATCTTCACTCCACTATACGGATCATTTTCTATAAGGAGATTACCGTCAAGGTCAGCTGCATCTACCTCACCCGCCAAATGAGATGCTGCAGTTATACCGACAGATGTTTCAACCATGCAACCTAACATTATCTTCAAGTCGTAGAGTCTTGCCATATCTATCATTTTTTTCCCTTCTTCTAAAGATCCACATTTCATTAATTTGATATTTATACCATGGAATGCATGACGAATTTGATTGATGTCATTAGCAACAAGGCTATTTTCATCTGCATATATTTGCAATGGCGATCTTTGTTTTAATTCTGCAGTCGCATTCAGATCATTTGCAGGAAAGGGTTGCTCGATAAATTCGACATTTTGATCTGCCAACCATTTAGCCATCTCGAATGCGCTATCTTTTTCCCAGCCTTCATTTGCATCAATTCTGATTAATTTATCTGTGTGTCTTCTAACTTCTTTAATAATCTCCTTATCCATTCCAGGAGTACCTAATTTTACCTTTAAAATAGAATACGGTTCTGTCTCCTCTACCTTTTGGCCTATTTCCTCAAGTTGACCAATCGATATGGTAAAACTTGTAAGAGGCATCCTTGAGGCATCAACATTCAATAATTCAAATATAGGTTTTCCTAATTTTTGTCCCCACCAATCCCACAATGCCATACTAACCCCTGCCTCTAGGGCTCTTATCCCTTGTAACTGAGGAAAGACAAAATCCCATATTACCTGTCTATCAGAGCAATCTTCAGGTAATTGAATAGATTTATTTAAAACTGATATAATTCGTTCTGTAGATTCATTATATCTGACAGATGGTGCTGCCTCACCTCTTCCTATTATCGATCCATCATTTATATAAATAATTACAATATCATACCAATCATTTTTACTCCTTGATATGCCAAAGGTATGTTTTAATTCAACACGATATATTTTATGATCTATTTCCATTCTTGCATTGCAGTTTCTATGGCATCAATCATTTCTCGTGTGTCAAAACGAACTAGGTCAGTAACTGGCAAATTAAATGCATCCCGTGTATTGTTGATGTATTCTGTTGCTAAATCATATTCAAGTTTTAATGTTAGAAAATTCATTCCTATAAATAAAGAATCTTTAAAAGGTTTAAGAAGATTCAAATGCAGGTCCATCAGTGCATTTAATTCAGGAATTGGATGACCTGAGACATCAATCTCACGATCAGGTTCGTGTGTCATCACTAGAAAATCTGGCATGCAACCATGCAAAAGTCCCAATGTCACACCTGAATAGAGCATATTATTCAATGCGCCCTGTCCCTCTACCACTACTAGATCGGTTTCATTGGGAAATTGATCTAAGAAATGCTCGATCTCTCCTGCCATAAAATCAGCTTTGACAGCATCAATCGGTACTCCATTTCCAGAAAGAAGAATTCCAGTTTGGCCAGTACCAAAAAATTCAACATTATTATTATTTTTCTTTAATAATTGAGTGATTTCCCAGGCGGTCGTCATTTTCCCTGTGTCGCAATCTGAACCCACAACCAAAAGAACTGGGAATTTTCTATTCTTCCATGTACCTTGAGGAAAATGGGCCGGTTCTGGGGGTTTACGTAGATCAATTAGTGATATGTCATTAGCTTTAGATTTTTTTTTCAAGAAATCATTATCATTTAAGAAAACATGCATACCACTGATGATATCGCAACCATAATCAATTGCATTATCTATTTCCATTAAATTATCTTTATCTAAAGTTCCTCCCTGTGGTGCACTACCAATTACTAGATGTGTTGGCGAAAACTGTTTAGTTTCATTGAAACTGCCAACACAGGGAATGTTTCCACCCCATCCCAGTATTTCATCTGCAGTTTTTCCAGTTTGACTAGAATCAATCACGGCACAAACATCCTCAGCTCTATATCTAATAAGCATATTGCCAGTCTTACTATAGATATAGTCAAATGCTCCATGAGCTAAGATAACATAGCGAGGCATCTAACTCCTAAATCTAGGCCTTCTCTTTTCAACAAATGCAGATAAACCTTCTTTTGTCTCATCGGTACCAAATAACTCGCTGAATGCTTCCACTTCAATATTCAAACCATCTATAAGTGAATGGCCAGCAGCATCATTTATGCATCTTAAGGATTCTGCTAAACAATCGGGTCCATTATTGAGTATGGTCTTAGCAAAATCAACTGTCTCATCCATTAGGTTTTCTTGAGGAAATACTTTGTTGACCAATCCAATTCTTAAGGCCTCGTCTGCATTGATCATATGACCACCTATGATTAATTCTGTTGCATTTCCTTTACCGACAATTCTAGGGAGCCTTTGTGTTCCTCCCCAAGCAGGTATAAGACCAAGTTTGACTTCAGGTTGGCCAAATTTTGCATTTTCACTAGCATATCTCACATGGCATGCCATAGCAACCTCACACCCACCACCCAATGCAAAACCATTAACTGCTGCAAGAACAGGTTTTGGTGAATCTTCTATTGTCATTGTGACCTCCTGACCTAATCTTCCAAATTCAAGTCCACCCTTAGTATCAAGGTTTTGCATTAATTTAATATCTGCACCTGCAATGAATGCTTTATCTCCAACACCAGTGATTATTATGACACCTACCTCTTGTTCGCTAATGTATTCTTTGATTGATTGGTCTAGCTCTTTTAACACAGCTGGGTTCATTGCGTTTAAGGCATCTTCTCTATCTACGGTCAAAATACCTATTTGATCCACTACCTTTTTATTTATATACATATTTTTTCCTACTTCCAAAAGGTTTTGCTAAACAATACCATTACCGTGAAAATCTCTAATCTACCTAACAACATGCAAAATGTTAGAACCCATTTACCAGGATCTGTTAACAATGCATAATTATCAGTAGGACCAAAAGACCCAAGTCCTGGACCTATATTCCCCATCGCCGATGCAGCAGCACCAATTGCAGTTTCCAGATCAAGACCCGTTGCAGCAAGGCAAACAGTGGATATAATGAATGTAGACATAAAAAAAAGGAAGAAAGCCAAGGTATTCCTCACTACATC
>CALCSS010000037.1 GCA_937893835.1 uncultured Fidelibacterota bacterium | reverse complement strand
CTGTTGACCGTTGGCTCACCGCACAGTCTTGCGGATAGGATGGTGAGGATGGGTCTTATGTTCTTGCCCTTGTTTCTCATCATATATTTTGAGATGGAGTTGATGAGCCGGACCTCTGAGTTCAAAGCATTCTCAAATTCCTGCTGGAAGACCTTGATATCCTCAACGATGGGCTGGGTTATTTGTTTTAATGTAATGAGGTCTCTATGCATCTATCAAAAAATACCCATTTCACCTGATGCTATTCAATCAGGTTCTCTTTCTATTTACAAGCCAAGATACCCCTATGCTGGTCTCATATAGCAATACCAACGGAAATGACATGATCAGCATTGAGACCGGGTCAGGTGGTGTTATGAAAGAGGAGAGTATCAGAATGACCACGATGGAGTGTCTTCTGTAATGCCTCATGAATGCAGGCGTCAGTATTCCAATGGTGGAGAGGACCAATGAAACGACCGGGAGTTGGAATATCACACCCGCTCCGATCAGGAGCCAGGTGATAAAACTGAAATAATATTGTATTGAAAAATTATTCTCAACATGCGGGGCCGCTATGCCGCTAAAGAATTCCAGTGAGAAGGGTACAAGGACAAAATACCCAAATACCACACCACAGATGAAGGACGTAAATGCAAAGAAGACAAAGGGCAGGGCAAATCTCTTTTCGTTGATCTTCAATCCTGGTGCTACAAATTTCCAAAACTGGTATATCAAGTATGGTAGTGCCATGATAAAGCCAGATGCAAAGGAGATGAACCATTTGATGAGGAACATGCTCTGTACCTGTAGGGACTGTATCACTATGGGATTATTGGTGATGGTGCTAGGGTATAGTAGAATACTTAGTATCTCATCTATGTAACCGTATGATATCGCGGAGCCCAATATTATTGCACTAAATGACCTCACAAGTCTCCACCTCAGCTCTTCTAAGTGTTCTAGGAAACCCATTCCAGGATGGTCGCCGGAGCTCATTGTCCTGAGTCGCCCAAGAGTCTCTTGGCCATGGCATGGGGGACCATTGATATTTGATCTATGCTCTCTGTCATTCGCCTCAATAGTTCAACCTTACTATTGGTCCAAAAGGAATCCTCGAGCTCACCCCTTACCAGGCTCAGCACCCTCTGGCGATATCTTTCTAATCTCCTATCATCCAAATGTCCAGCATCCATCATCGAACTCACGTGCGAGCCAATGCCTTTAAACAATTGATCTATTCCCACTTTTTCAGTTCCTATGGTATTGTAGACAGGAGGCTCTAGCTTCCCTATTTTAGAAAAATTATGTAAGATATTCCTTAGCATTGAAGATAACCGGTTGGCCCCATCACGGTCTGACTTATTGATCACAAATAGGTCTGCTATCTCGATCAGGCCTGCCTTCATCATCTGTATCTCATCACCAGACTCAGGCACGAGGACCACGATGCATAGATCCGCCGCTTTGACTATGTCATGCTCACTTTGTCCCACACCAACGGTCTCATAGAGAATATAATCCTTGCCACTTGCTGCTAGGACATCGCCCACCTCCTGGGACCTGCGTGCCAGCCCACCAAGGTCACCGTGGCTGCCCATGCTCCTAACGAAGACCCTCTCATCCCATGGATATTGATTCATTCGGATCCTGTCACCCAATAGAGATCCTCCAGAGAAGGGACTTGTGGGGTCAACAGCGACAACACCAACTGTTTTATCAAGCTCTAAGATCTTTTCTATCAATACATTGGTGAGTGTGCTCTTGCCTGCACCTGGTGGCCCGGTTACCCCGATCCGCAGTGGGCCATCTGATTCTGGATAGATCTCAGTTAATAGGGGTTCTGCATCCCTTTGATCATTTTCGATGATGGTAATTGCTTTTGATATCGATCCATGGTCATTGTCACGAACTCCATGAATGAGGGATTGGAGCATCTAAGAGTCAAATTCCTTAATAAATTTTTTATAATCAAGTATCATGAGTTCTCGACCGTGGCGTTCGATGATCTCCTCCTTTTCCAAAATGCTCAATGCTCTTGAGACCGTCTCTCTTGAGGTCCCTGCCATATTTGCTATGTCTTGTTGGATTGGGGTCTTTGGTATGCTGACCCTGCCATTTTTAATGATGCCCTGCTCATCAGCAAATCTAATGATGCACAGGGCAATGCGTTTTTCAGCATCACTTAGTGACAGGCTTGCGATCTGTCTATCGCTTTTTCTTAATCGGCCAGCCATCTCCTTCATTAATTGAATGGATATCTGAGGATAATCATGTAAGACGATAAGAAAATCTTCACGGTCCAGGGTCAGGACCTCTGTCTTTTCCAAGGCAATGACATTCGCCGATCGTGATCGCCCATCTAGAAGAGACATCTCTCCAAAGAAGTCACCCGCGTTCAGCATCGCCAGGATGACCTCCTTTCCATCCTTGCTCAATCTTGTCACCTTGACACTTCCCTCCACTACAAAGAAACACTGTTCACCCTCTGAATCCTCCAAGAAGATATAATTGCCATTCTCATAGTGTCTGGCGATCATTTTTTCTGAAATATACCCTAGCTCTTCTTCCTCAAGGTCCCAAAACAGTGATACAGATCGTAATAGTTCTATTTTCTTCATAGCATTAAAATACCACTCATATCTTTTTTATAAAATTCATATCTGACATAAATAAAATACGATTGGCGTATTGGGCCAAGATATTTTGATCATATGATCGATCAAACATCTCATTGACAAGGGAATTGATGCAATAGTAAACTTGCCGGCTTCAATCTAAGGAAAAATAATTTAATGGATAGACATCCGCAACAGATCAAAAGAGAGAGACAAGACAAGAAGAGGCGTGCAAGAAACGTTGACAGCCTCTCTAAGCTTCGCACTAACATCAAGAGAGTACTCTCTGCAACATCTAAGACCGATGCAGAGTCAGTCTATGGAGATGCAGTACGTGTCATAGACAAGGCTGTTAGTAAGAATCTCATTCATAAGAATACCGGCGCAAGGCGTAAGGCTCAGATAACGCGCCACCTTAATTCTCTAACTTAAAATATAAACTTATCCGTCTGACACTTGATAGTTAGGAGCCTCCTTGACTATCCTGACCTCATGCGGATGGTTTTCTTTTAATGCAGCAGAGGTAACCTGTACCATCTCTGAGTTGTTACCAAATTCATTTATTGTCTTACAACCACAGTAGCCCATGGAAGATCGAACACCACCGATCAATTGATGTATGGTATTCTGGACAGGTCCTCGGTAAGGGACCATTCCCTCAATGCCCTCTGGTACTAATTTCTTAGCCTCAGCACCTTCTTGAAAATATCTATCACCGCTGCCTTTTTCCATGGCCCCCATGGAGCCCATTCCTCTATAAGATTTATATTGCCTACCTTCATATAAAATTGTCTCTCCTGGACTCTCATCCATTCCCGCAAGTAAGCTACCTACCATCACTGAATCTGCTCCAGCCGCCAAGGCCTTCGCTATGTCTCCACTATATCTTAGACCGCCATCTGCTATGATAGGTATATCAAATTCCCTGGCAACATCAACAGCATCCATGATCGCTGTCAATTGAGGCACGCCTACTCCGGCAATGACCCTTGTGGTACAACTAGCCCCTGCACCAATACCTACCTTGACACTGTCCACCCCTGATTCGATCAATGCTTTTGTACCATCACCTGTTGCAACATTCCCTGCGATCACCGCAACATTCTGGTTCTCATTCTTTATTCTTGATATAGTATCCAGGACCCCTTTTGAGTGGCCGTGCGCAGTGTCAATGACAATTGCATCGATCTCCACACTGGCAAGCTCTCTAGCACGTTCAAATGCATCACCTGATACACCTATTGCTGCTGCAACTCTCAGTCTACCATTGGAATCCTTGCAGGCATTTGGATAATCCTCATTCTTCTGTATGTCCTTTACGGTAATGAGCCCTGTAAGGTTATGGTCGCCATCTACCACAAGCAGTTTTTCAATACGATGTTTTTGCAGGATCTCTTTGGATTTTTCAAGTGAGGTGCCAACGGGAACGGTCACCAGATCCTCAGATGTCATACGCTCGGATACGGTCAACATATCATTGGTCTCGAACCGAATATCTCGGTTTGTAATGATACCGACAAGGCGATCATTTTTGACAACAGGCAGGCCACTTATCTTGTACTCGGACATCACCATCTTAGCATCCTTGATGGTCGAGGATTCTTCCACTGTGATGGGGTTTAATATCATGCCACTTTCTGAACGTTTGACCCTGTCCACCATATTTGCCTGATCATTGATGGAGAGATTTTTATGTATCACTCCCATTCCTCCAGTCCTTGCAAGTGCTATGGCCATATCACGTTCGGTCACAGTATCCATTGCAGCGCTCAATATCGGTATGTTGAGCTTTATCTTTTTAGTCAAACGAGTTTTTAGATTCACATCTCTTGGAAGTACACTTGATCTCTGAGGCACTAACAATACATCATCAAAAGTGAACGCTTGTTTGAATGGCGGACGATTACTCACATTTTACTCCAATCTTAAAGATTTTGAGACCTCCTGCAAGATATTTCCAGAGACAATGAGATCGGTCACCTCTTCTATCTCAGATGACAGGGACCTATCACCCTGATCATATCTACAATGGTCATTTAACATTTCCAATATAGGCGCAGTACCCTTCCCCGCCCTCATTCTACTTGAGGCCATGAAATTTGCTGCACCTGCAACTATCAACTCAATGGCTAGAATACAGCTAACATTGGATTGTATCTCAAATAGCTTTTTCCCCGCCCAGGGTGCCATGCTCACCTGATCCTCCTGCCCTCCTGATGTTGGCAGCGAGTCAACACTGGCTGGATGAGACAGTGTCTTATTCTCAGATGCCAGTGCGGTAGCAGTGACATGGGCTATCATATATCCTGAATCAATACCGGGGTTGCTTGCAATGAAAGGAGGGATCCTAGAGTCAATGCCTTTCATAAAGTAATGAGATCTGCGCTCTGAGATCGCGCCGATCTCTGAGAAGGAGATGGCAAGTATGTCTAACGCCTGCGCAATATGCTCAGCATGAAAATGGCCAGAACTCAAAACAGTTCTATCACCCATGACCAGAGGATTATCACTTACACTATTTATCTCATTATTGATCATTGAGGCACTAAGCCGGAAAGAATCCCGGCACGCACCATGGATGTGAGGAATGCACCGAAAGCTATATGGGTCTTGAACCTTGCCACAATTACTGTGTGAATGGACTATCTCACTTCCTCTGAGCATTTTGAATACATTCTCTGCAGATGTTTGTTGGCCTGGATGGTCTTTCAATTGATGTACATCCTTTCTAAATACCTTCCGACTGGAAAAACTATTCTCCACAGATAATGCACCTACCATATCTGCGGTTTTCAATAGATTTTCACCATCGACGCAGGCCTTGATGGCAAAGGCTGTAGAGACCTGTGTACCATTGATCAAACTGATCCCTTCCTTGGGACCAAGGTCCAATGGTTTGATCCTTGCCTTTTTTAGTGCAGCTCTTGTAGGAAGAATCTTTCCCTTATAATAGACCATACCTTCACCGATCAGTGCCAGTGCCATATGACCAAGAGGTGCCAGATCTCCACTCGCACCAACTGATCCCTTTATTGGTATCACCGGCAGAATATCATTATTGATGAACTGGATTATCTTTTTGACCAAGATGAGCCTTACACCACTATATCCTTTTGCATAGGTCAATAATTTTAAGAAAAGGATCGTACGGACAGTACCTACATCTATAGGGTCTCCTACTCCAGAGGCATGGCTCTTGACTAGATTGATCTGTAGTTGCTTCTGATCTGCTGCACTTATGGAGATATGGCTTAGGTTGCCAAAGCCTGTGTTCACACCATATATCGTTGTTTCTTTCTCAAGTAGTGAACATAGATTGCGGTATGATCCTTCTATATTTTTCTCAGCACCTTTTGTGAGAGAAACTTTTACGGGCCCTTTGAAAAGAGGTGCTAATTCTCGATAGGTGATCTTCTTTGTTGAAACAAGTAAGGTTTCCATCGACTAATTTATAGGATATAATCAAGTCATTCCAAAGACAGAAAAATATTATCGAATTGAGTCCACCTGGGAAAAGGTCTTCATTTCAACAGGAAGAGATTGGCTCAATATACTGCCATAACGCTTTAACACTATTCGATTATCAAGACATACGAATTTCCCAGCATCGTAACTAGTGCGGATGAGACGACCAAATCCCTGTCTGAACCTAATGGCAGTCTCTGGCAGACTGTAATCAATAAAACTATTACCACCCATCTTATTCACATGATCGGAGTACGACCTCACCAAGGGTTCACTGGGAACATCAAAGGGCAATTTCACAAGGACAAGTATCTCTAAAAGGTCTCCAGGAAGGTCTACCCCTTCCCAAAAACTATTCGTTCCAAATAATATTCCATTTGGCGTCTGATGCATACCCTTGATGATCGATGGCCTTGAGGCACCTCTGACCTGTGCAAAAAGTGGAAGCTCTCTGCCGCCGGGCTTAGACCTTAAATATTTCGATGTATCTGTTAAAGTTCTTATTGAGGTAAATAGCACCATTATCCTTTTATCATACAATTTATGAAGATGGTATATGACGTCTCCAATTCCATCGGGAGAAT
>CALCSS010000036.1 GCA_937893835.1 uncultured Fidelibacterota bacterium | reverse complement strand
AATAATACGCTCTCTATCTGATCGTTTTGGAGTCTTTGGAGATAGTCTACCAGATCCCCACAAACAAAAAACCTCACGAATGTGGGGATTATGGTATTCCAAAAATTTAATTGATCTTTTTTCCCTCAACATAACCAATATATGGGTCACCAAAATTTGGTGTTAAATAATATATTTGAAAAAAGATTGAATCTTCCCGAAAATATCCATCTGTTTCGAGTATTTCATAATCCGAGACTACCTGATATGGTATAAATATTGAATCTCCGATGATATCAGCACTCACACAAATAGAATTGTCCAAACTAGTGGTGATCCCATTTGCATAATTATTAATTTTTATTCCTATCGAACTACAAGAATCTCTTACTATGGAAATATTGTATTCGTCATACCACCACTCAAAGACCCAATCCATTGTGGAATCTATAACAGCATAATCCCCTAATCGATTGGTATTTATGAAAATACAAGAGCTATCATCTTCATTTGCATCATCATCAAAATTAATCGCATTGCAATTAGTGCATCCCCTTATAGTTTCTTCAGTTTCGTTAGTGCAACCAACCCAAATTAGGATTACATAAATCATTATTATATTATATACGTATTTTTTCATTAAATAAGAATTTCTTTACAATAGTTAAGAAAAGTAATTTTACCCATCATACCACAAGAAAAATTCCCAAGAATGTGGAACTATTTTCCTAATTCAATTTTTCCTTTTTTCAAAGGATTCTGTTTTTTTTATATTAATTCTTCTAAAAATTAAATAAACAATTATCAGTAGAACTATTCCATAAAAAATAGTTGCAAACATAGCACCTAAACCAATTTTACAGCTGTACCATATGCTAAAATCTCAGAAGCACCCTGCATAATTAATGATGTAGAAAATCTCAGATTAATTACCGCATCGGCGTCTAGGCTAATTGCATCAGCAATCATCCTCTCTAATGCTTGCTCGCGTGCATCGGCTTGCAACCTTGTATACTCTTCAATTTCTCCACCGACGACATTTTTCAACGCTGCAAAAATATCTTTCCCTAAATTTCGTGCTCTTACAGTACTACCTCTTGCTATCCCTAAAATATCGGTTATTTCCCTATTCGGGATATTTTCTGAAGTTGTTATAATCATAATAAATACCTCATTATGCTATTAATTACTTCCCAAATCTACAAAAATTTGCAGTAGAATATGTGCCAGCCTATTTCTATAAAACCACTCCCCTGAGCAAAACTCCTATCACAACTCTTTTTAGTTGATAACAAAGCCAGTTGAGAGGTTCATTAAATTCAATCCAGTGCAGCCCTTTTGAATATACACTACTGATATTTTTTAGGAATTTACCTTCTCCCACTCTTCTATAATCTCTTTTGGCAGAGGATATCCCAAATAGATTACTTTCATTTCTTTGTCCATTGCATCTGATTTTTTCTGGAGTTGGTTATAGACAGTGTTTAAATAGGTGACATCTCCTAATAGTTTGTATAATTGAAAGTTGATTTCAAATTCGATATTATCAGTTTTTTTGATGAGTTTATGAATATGGTTTAAATCAAAAACTTTCCCCAAGTTTTTATAGGCATTATATAAATAAGAATAGGTCTCTAATTCTAGCCATTTCACCCCTAACTCATTTTGTATTTTAAGAGAATATTCTAGATATTTTAGTGCATTATTAAAATCACCTTTAAGATTATTTATATGCCCAATATTACATAGGGTTACCGCCATTCCATATTTATCTCCAATCTCTTCTTGTATTTCAAGTGACCTTTGGTAATAATCCAAGCCTTCTTCATAATTCCCTTTATTCTGTGATACAACCCCATTGTTATTGAGGCTTATTCCCTGCCTATATTTATCATTAAGCTCGTCGGCTATTGCTATTGATTTATTTGAGCTTTCAAGAGCCTTATCGAAGTTACCTTTATGAAAATAAATCGCTCCAATTGAATTAAAGCTATCTCCCATCCCGTGCTTATCACTCAATTCATCAGCTTGCTTAAGGCTGGAAGTGAAAATATCCATTGCTTTATCATATTTACCCATACCTCTGAATGTATTACCCATAAGAAGTTTGGCAGATATAAGATTATCATCTAATTCTATCGCTTTATTGAGGAGTCCCCGAGAAATTTCGATATCTTCCATGGTCTCACGTTTTTCATATCTGTGCTTGGCCTTCAAATAAAACTCATACGCTTCAGGATTTGTTGTGTCTTCCTTATGTTCAACTTTTGGTTTGGTATCCAAGGCTTTCAGTAGACCATCAGAAAGGTTATTTTTTATTTTTGGTAGGTTCTCCCATTGCTCTTGCCATCGGTCCGACCATAATATTCTGGATTCTTTGGTATCATAGAGTTCAATAGAGATTTGGAACATATCTCCCATTTTCCAGAGTGTCCCTTGTGCGATATAACGAATCAATAGTTTTTTAGATAATTCCGTACTATCTAGATTGTCGTAATCCAATTTTTCAATATCCTTTAAACTTGCTACCCGTATGAGACCTGCACTTGTTACATAAGATATAAGATCTGAAGAAATGCCATAGGAATAGAATACATCTTCGGGTGCCCCTTTATTATCAAAAGGGATAATTGCAATGGATGGGACTTCTTCATCAGAGTGTTTCTCAACTTTTGTTTCTTGGAATTTTGATTTATCCGGTTCTTTGAGTTTATCACCTTGAAGAGCGTATACTTCAACCAATCTCCCAACGCCTTTCAGGCTTTGTAATCCAAGAGAAGTACCATTGAATTCTTTCTTGTTTTCCAATTCATCAAAGATACTCTTTGAAACACATATCCCGCCTACCGGTGAAAGAGATTCTAATCTACTGGCAATGTTGACACCTTCTCCAAATACATCTTTACCATCAAAAACTATATCACCTATATGCAATCCAACCCTAATATTAAGATGTGTGTCATCAAAGGTTAATTCTTGAAGTCTAACGGCACAGGTTGATGCATCAATAGCAGAATTGAAATAAGAGAGAGTACCATCACCAATCTCTTTTACAAAGACACCATTATGTTTTATCAATAGTGGCTGAATGATGGAACGTTTTCTCTGAACTGCCTGGATTGCCGTTTCTTCATCAAAAGACATTGACTCAGTATATCCTGCAATATCGGTAAACATGATAGCAGCTAATTTTCGTTTTTTTTCAGTCATTTTGTTGTAAATCTATCCAACGTCTCACAAACAAAAACCTCATGAATGTGTGGCTTTTATGTTATTTGGAAATATCTTTTACTCTTCTCCTTCAAAATAATCGTATGATTCATTACCTTTTGACATATTCCATAAATTTGAATCCTCTTCCGAGGTAACTCGAGATAAAATCTTATCTGAATCAGGGTATTCACATATATCATATGGTCTCTTAGTACCCAGAGCTAAATATTTTAGATCAGTATCACCATCATTTATGATTTGATGCGCTACCGATCTATCACCAGTAGGGCAAGCAATAATGTCATTCTTTTTTATTTGAAATTGATTTTCTCCATGTCTTAAAAGGCCTGTTCCTTCTAAAATAAGGAACATCTCCTCACTAACATGATGATTATGAAATGGCCAAGATTTTTTTCCTGAGGGAATTATAGTGATATTATATCCTAATTGCCTTGCACCTATTTTACCTCCCACATCAGCATATTTAGATTTAAATGCACCATGCTCATGACCCTTGAATTCAGTAATGTCCTCAACATTTATTAGTGGCTTCAAATTTTTCTCCTTTTATTAAACTTGAGATAATTAAATCTACCCATCATCCCACAAATAAAAAATCCACGAATGTGGGGCTCTATTGATCATCTTTTACACTTTGCTAGATTGGATTTATTGTGCTACCCTAAATCCAAAATGGTCATTCCCTTTAAATTGTTCGCTTTCTGCTCTGGCAGATGATTTCAATGAAGCTTGATGATAATTCCATGATCCACCACGGCGGACTTTAAGTCCAGTATCTTCAGTATTAACAGGGTCTGTAAAATTATTGGAATTGTTGTAAAATTCCGAAGAATACCAATCTTCAACCCATTCCCAAACATTACCCGCCATATTATACAATCCATATGGATTGGGTGCATTGATCTTCACATCTAGGACATGACCTCTAGATGGACTCTCTTCTAAATAATTCCAATTTGCACTTGTACCATCACCATATACATTCCCGTCAGCTGTTGCATATAAAAATTCAGCATTACCTTGTGCAGCAAACTCCCATTGAGCCTCTGATGGCAATTTAATATCATAGAATAATGTGAATGCTTTTGCCCCATACCATTTAATAAAAGTTGCAGGCCAGCGCCTAACTTCAAATAATGTAGGTAGATTATCTGGGTAATCTTCTAATTCTTCCCAATCATTATAATCATTTAATAAAACAGTTGTATCATATTGATGAGATATATTTGTGTAATTATAATAATTTGTTAATTCTAGCCAATTAAAGTGTTCAGGGTTTGAGGGGTCTTTAATAAAAAACCACTCGTTATCTGTATTCAGTTCATTATAACCTATATATGCAATGTTCAGAGGATTTTCTGGCTCTATCACTCCAGTAAATGGATCATTATCTGCATCAGAATTATCATGGTCTTTCATAACTCTAGTCCCACTTAAGTTATAGATAGCCATTCCGATATAGTCACTGGGGGCTGAATCTGTACCAAATACTAACAGATCTCCATTATTTGGTCCTGGATCATTTTCTATTTCGACCTCTATAAGACCAATTGAATAAGCACCATTTAAAAAATGGACATATTGTTCATTCGTAATCTCTGTCTCGCTAATTTGAAATGAAGTCAATGTAACTGTATGTAAATAAGCATCATAACTCCCTGGCGGTCCTTGATAATTACTTTCACTTTCACCCATTGTAAAAGTGCCCCCAGGTATATTGTTAAATATTATACTGCTATGGAGTGTATTTAGATCCTCTTCTTGCCAACAATCAAATAAGATACAATCTACTGTCGCACATATATCAAATATATTTAAATAACCATCATCATTGGGGTCACATTGTGAACCATTGTAACAATTTAGGAGAATGCAATTAACTTCATCTGAAATATCTAAAGAATCTAATTGACCATCACTATTAAAATCACACTGCCCCATAACAATGCTTATTAATATTGGTAATGTGATATATTTATACATAGATCAAATCTAACAACCATTCTACAAACAAAAAAAAACACATATGAAAGAGGTTTCCTTGTAATAAAGTACAGATTAGGGATTAGAACCATCAATGTTATTTGATCAGTACCATCTTTTTTGTCTTTTTGACCTGTCCTGACTCTAGTATATAAAAATATGACCCTGTACCAACTACATGACCCTTATTATTGGTTCCATCCCATTGGATAACCCAATGGCCAGTTGCCTGTTGACCATCAAATAAGGTCTTGATCCTTCTACCCATTATGTCATAGACAGAGATCTTGATATAGGAGTCCTCAGGTAGATCATACCCTATACTTGTCACTGGATTGAAAGGGTTTGGATAGTTCTGATGTAGGGCGATCTCTTTTGGGATATTTGGTTCATCATCTAATATTGAAATCACTTCTATGCATGACTCATCCCTAAAGACTCGTAAAAAGAGATCATCAAAATAACAATCATTGTCTTGGCCACCATTTCGAGTACCCATTAATGTGAATTTTATATCGCGCGTATGAATAGGTATTGGCAGTATCGTATCAAATTCGGTCCAACTGCTGTTCAATGTTGATTGTGTTTCACTAACACCGATCTCTAACCCATTTTCATCTAAAAAGGCAATATACATTTCAGGCTGATCCCACCCACTCCAATTAGCAAGAAAACCTCCAAATCCTGCAGACGCTCCTGAATCATCAATACAATCCGAATATTCTGAAAGATCGATCATTTGATAGACCTCAGCATAATTGCTTGAGGTACAAAGCCCGCCCACGCAAAAATAATATTGATCGGAGTGTGGTGAGATGCCATTACACTCATACTCTTCCAATGACTCAAATACTCCTTCTTGAACGGTCCAGTTTGAGGTTCCATTCTCAGCACCTGGATTCAACAAAAGATTTGGAGAATAAAGGGACTGAGATGTCGTGAACGAACACGGCTCCGACCATTCACTCCACTGTAGTCCCTTGTCCCTGTATCTGACTCTCCAGCAATATTCCATTTCACCATCCAAACCTGTGATCAATTGGTTGTTCAGGCTATTGCCTTCTTGGGTATTTGTGTCATAGTACCAGTTCTCATGAGATTCATATAGGTCGACCACAGGATCTTGAAAATCAACACAATCAGTTGATATCTGCCATTGAGAAAAACCATGTCCATCATTGTCTGAATCAGCATATTCACTCGCCCACAACCATGTTAGGTCGGGGGGAACCTCATCACCAATTGGATAGACAGGATGAGGAGTAGTAGGAGAAGCATTGTTCATCCGAATCGTAAACTCATCTCTCAATACATTGTCCATGGGCACATAGTCATCTCCTCTGCTGATACGTTTTAGAGTGAATTGTGGGTCCGTACCTGCCTCTACCTCCAAGAGCACAAAACCCCATTCATCTTGAGACACTGAATATTCAGGGTAATCTGCCTGCAGATATTCACCCCAATAATCTATGGCTCCACCGGCAGTTGCGACGTTGACCATCGCATGTCTATGGTCAATGGACTGTCCCCTTGAATAGCCATGGGTATGTCCAAAAAAATGAATACTTGGTTTGCCACAGTCACTTGTGAAAAGCTCTAGCAATTCGATCACATCGCCAGTGAAACTGGTCTCACCAGGGACCCACAGTTCCGATCTGTGTGGATGATGAAGTTGCGCAAAGACAAAATCAATATTTGGATCACTACAGGAGACATCTAGTGTATTTTCTAACCAATCCAATTGTACTGCCAATTGATAGTCCCAGTTCGAATCCAATCCAATGACCCGAACATTGGAAAAATCTGCCCACCACCAGTGTTCTTGATATCCTGGTGTTCCATTGTCTGGGAGATTGAAATAGGAGAAATAATATGATGAATTGTACTCATGGTTTCCCAAGACCGGATATAGAGGGATATGGGAGAACAAAGGCTCAGAGGGCCCAAAAAAATGGTCGCTCCATTGACCATGGTCATTGCCATTGTCAACTAGGTCACCAGGAATTAGAACCAGGTCCAATGCATCTGTCAACAATAGATCATCACCTACCTCGAGATATGACAAGATGCCTTGGTTGATGATCTCTTGGAATTTGTTATAGTTATTCCAGTCCTTTTGCATATCACTCATCGCTACGATCCTAAGGGATGACTCACTCCCCGATCCGAACGGAGTGACAAGATCGAAGACCTGAGACTCAAGCGAGCCTGTCACCGTCCTATAATAATATCTTGTGTTTGGATCAAGATCGGTAAGATGGACATCGTGAATGAAAAAACTATTAATGATGCTGTTGGCCTCACCAGTGGCGGTCTGCCCAAGCTCAGGTGTTTCACCCCAATGCAATGTGGACTCATCATTGGATGTGGTCTCCCACATTACATGAACGGATGTTGGTGTCATATTCTGAAGATAGGGTTTGACATTGAAACTCTGAGAATAGCAGATGCTGATCAATAGCACGGTGACCCTAAATATGTTGTGCCCGATGTTGATCATCAAATTCTCAAATCTTCAATCGAATCTTGGCCCTAGTCAGTCCCCATGAAATGGTAATAATGATCAATGCATAGACAATGGATTTCATAAGGCCTACCAGACCTGTGGTCAAAAAGGTTGGTAATTGAATATCGATCATTGTCCTAAGACTGTAGTATACATATGGTACCAAGTAACAGGTCAAGGTTGCTGTGCCTGCGGTCTTTATAGGATAATACCAGTTTACATCTCCTCTCACATCGACCAACCAATGGAAAATGACAAATAGGAACAATGCAGTTGACATTGATATTAGTACCCATGTGGGCGTACCACCGATCTTGCTGATGATGAAATATTTGCGCAGTAGCAGGCCTAGCCCGAGTGAGGTCACCCCCATGATCATTAGTACACTATATAGTTTCCTGATCTCATTCTTGTACTTGACCAAGCACAAGGAGGTAATGATACCACCAAATGTCAGAGCCTGAAGACCGCCGCTGCCTGGGAGCCAATTCGTGCTTTGCCAAGGGAAGATATTATAGGGAATACCACTACTGCTGACCACATTCAGTAACAGAGATGCAAAGAATGCAACTATTGCAGCCACCATTGATCTTCTAAAAACAAAATATGTAGAGGCCGCAATCAGATAGACCCACCCTATCAGTCCTAGGATACCCCACCAATGTATGCTAAAACCAATGGAGTTTCCATCATAGTCCTGCCCATTATAGATCAATACCATAGTACCAAGAATCATGGAACCAAGATATGGCATAACCTTGAACAATGTATTTTTGGTTAGATCTATCTTGGAATTGTCATTCCAGATCATAAAGAATGCGAAGGTCGAAATGATCACAAATACGGGTTTGTTTAGAATAGAGGTCTGGTGACCATACATCTCCATATTCATATGAAAAAGACCCATTGTCAGTAGCGCAATGAATCTCAGGAAGATGTGCATCCATATCGTGGACTCTTTACTCTCCTTTAGAAGACGACTCTCAAAGGCAAAGGGTATGGAAAGACCAATGGCAAACAAGAACCAAGGAAATATCAAATCTGAAAATCCTAGATAGTCCTCCCCGGATACCGCATGGGTCAACCATTTTGGGACTGAGCTTAGTGTCCAAAAATCATTGACCCATAGCATGAGAAACATTGTCACTCCCCTAAAGACATCTATAGAGAGAATCCTATTC
The DNA here is from genome assembly GCA_937893835.1 of uncultured Fidelibacterota bacterium. Classification (GTDB taxonomy): domain Bacteria; phylum Fidelibacterota; class Marinisomatia; order Marinisomatales; family UBA1611; genus NZWG01. The sequence continues at coordinate 21,021 of CALCSS010000036.1, read as the reverse complement.
ATATCAGATGGAGCTGAGCTAGAAACGCCCTCTATAATCCTTTGCTGGATATTTTTTGATGTTCTTTTTCATCTTTTGCTTGATCGCATCCGTAATATCAATTTCATTTCTTATGCAAAAAGCAAATGAATAAATCAAAATATCAGCGATCTCGTCGATCGCATCTTCTCTGGTCTTACCGGATTCCATGACCTTCTTTGCTTCATCCAGAGATAGCCATTGAAAAAGTTCCATCAATTCTGCAGACTCGATGGATATTGACATCGCCAAATTCTTTGGACTATGAAACTGCTTCCAATCTCTTTCATCTACAAAGGATTCTATGATCGATCTGATCTCTTGTAAGGTTGTTTGTTCATCTGACATGTCATAATCTAACCATCACTATATGATACGACCTACCACATACTATTGACCTAAGTGATCTTATTTATTAACTCTCTTCCAATCCTTTCCACAACACCAACCACCAATGCATTTCCCATGAAAAAAGCCCTCTTTCCATTTCTAATAGAATCATGTCTTGTATGATCATCGGGAAACATATTTAATCGCTCCAACTCCAAAGGGGTCAATCTTCTGAGTGTAGAGTCTTGCCTGATCACATGCTTGAACCTAGAAGGAGATGGACCTCCCTCACCAGTTATAATGGTACGTGATGCCCTATCAACCCTATCGGGGAATTCCATACCACCCTCAGCATAATTATAGTGTATGTTATTTATCCTGTTTATTCGCTCTTCCTTCTTGGGGCCTTTATAATATTTCCACATGTCTAACTCAGTCTTGATGATAATAGGCCCATCCTTGCTCAATTGTTTCTTTATCATTTTTTTGTTGAGTCTTTTTTCTTCATTTATCAAGAACTCATCATCCACTGACCCTTTTTCTAGTATGTCTCCTAGGGTCATTTTTTCATTTTTACATAGTTTGCTTGGACATGTATTGACCGTATAGATCTTACCTCTTCTTAACATACCAGTATTTTTGAATGGACTATGCTTCCCATCTTTATTGAAGGTTTTAGATAGATGGTCTATTGGACCATCTATCATATCCAGCATGACCATATCACTTGCATCATTCGCGACAGAAAATGCTGATGCGAGGATTCCACTATTATATAGCCAAGCTCTAGCATCCTCCTGATCACTCATTGACCTTGAGATTGATGTATCATCCAAGTAAGCTACCATGAAGATCCTTCTTCTCCTTTGTGGCATGCCATAATCAGCGGCATTGATGACCCTCCACTCTACATTATAGCCTAATTCGTTCAAACAAGATAGAATGATGGCAAAATCACGTCCTCTCTGATTTGCTGGAGAGATCAATAAACGATCGACATTCTCAAGTATAAGATATTTGGGACGTTTACCTTTTTTCCTCTTTAAAATGGTATAAATACTCCACCAAAGAACTCCCTTTTTACCGATCAATCCCTTTGCATTCTTCAATGTTGTCGCCACAGAATAGTCTTGACATGGAAAACCTGCTACAAGTAGATCGTGGTCAGGTATGATCTCAAAGTTCTTATCAATTACCTCTTCAATATTCTTCTCACTATGATCTGAATCGGGCCACCTACTTCTATAGATAAGATTGGCATGTTGTTTCTTGGTGGATGGTTCCCATTGATTACTCCATATGACCTTAAAATGCTTTTCAATTGGATTCTTATAACCACTGGATGGAGAACAACCTTGCCAGCCTTCTAGACCCAGACGAAAGCCGCCGACTCCCGCAAATAACTCAACTACTTTCAGCGACACTATAGGATCTTCCTTATCTTCTTGACACATTCCATAGCATCAGCATTGATCTCACATTCCCAGATTGTCAATGCCACCCATCCTAGATCGATGAGCCTTTTTGTACTCATCTTGTCCCTGGCAATATTTTTCTCAAACTTTTCCTTCCAAAACTCTTTGTTTGTCTTTGGAAGTGCAAGGTCACATATAGGACATCGATGCCAATAACATCCATTTACGAAGATCGCGATCTTTCTGCCTGGGAAGGCTATATCGGGTTTCCCTGGTACTTTCTTCCAGTTCAACCTATATCCTCTTATACCATCTGAACAGAGACCTTGTCTAAGCAATTTCTCTGGTTTGGTATTCTTGGATCTGTTGGAGCTCATCACCTTGGAAACATTCTCATTCAAGGGAGTGGGTGAGCGGTCATCTCGCTTATATTGAACTATCAATTGCACTAGGATTCTTGATTTTAAAAGATCATCACTTGAATGAATCTATTTGAACTTTGGAGGATATCTCTTGTGCCATCCAGTTCCCTTTTGATAGGAACGAGCAACAGAGATGACCTCACCATCCATATAAAGGTCACCAATAAAACTAATACTTGTTGGAATCCCTTTGTCATTGAACCCATTAGGCAAGACAACACATGGATGTCCGGTCAGATTGGTTCTAAGTAGATTATCGCCCCAGAATGATGGTATCACATATACATCAATATCCTTGAATAATACGGACATCTTCTGGCTCAAGACCATTCTTGCCCTATTCGCCTGCACATATTCAACTGCAGGTACATGTCGAGCTGTGCGAAATACATTGGGCCATGCCCACTTGACCTGCCTGACCAGTTCATCATCTCTGTTGCTTCTGGTCAGTTCATCAAATGCCGCTGCCGCTTCCACATTGAGTAAAAATGATAAAGAATTGGTTGGAAATTCTGGTAGTTCAATGGGTATGAGATCATAGCCTAGATCGCGGAGCCGATCAAGAACTGATCTATCATTATCAATTGTACTTGAATCATTAAATGCACTCTCAACATATCCTATACGCAGTGATCTCAATTCCTTTTTAACCGGGACCTGAAAAGGCACATCCACCACAGAATGATCAATGCCATCGCTTCCTTTGATCATACTATACACAAGCGCACAGTCATCCACAGAACGACACATTGGCCCAAGCTTATCCATTGACCAACTCAGTGCCATTGCACCGGCCTTGCTTACCGTACCAAAAGTAGGCCTTAGACCAGTGACGCCATTTACAGTCGATGGAGAGACAATGGATCCCCAGGTCTCGGATCCTATGGAAAAAGCGACCAGTCCTGCTGCTGTGGCCGATCCCGGACCAGCGGAGCTACCACTCGATCCCTGGTCAGTGTTCCAAGGGTTTTTGGTCTTTCCACCATACCATGTATCTCCCCAGGCCAAAGCACCTAGTGTCAATTTTGCGATCAATACGGCCCCTGCATTGTCAAGCTTCTCTATCACAGTGGCTGTTTCTTCAATGAATTGGTCCTTGTGAGTCATCGCGCCCCAAGTGGTCTTATATCCTTTTACGGCCAACAGGTCTTTAGCACCATATGGAATTCCATGCAAGGGCCCCAGATATCTTCCTCTCTTGATCTCCTCATCAGCACGGCTTGCCTGTTGTAGCGCCAGTTCTTCAGTAAGTGTGACAACACATAGTAACTCAGGCCCATGACGTTTCAATCTGGCAATGTACATCTCAGTCAGTTCCAAGGATGAGACCTGCCTAGTACGAATCAAATGAGCTAATTGACCTATCGTATAGAACGCACAATCCTCAATGTTGTCAGGACGCTTTGTTGGAAATTCTTGGAATAGATATCTCTCCCTTCCCTTTGGAACCTCGGTCCCTGGTATCCGTGGGTCAAAATAAAGTGGCAGTGGAATATCATTTGGAATTTGAACCGTTCTCAAAGTATCATACTTACCTCTAAGCAAGGAAAGGGTCTGTAAAAAAGTATCACGCTCTGCCTGGGTGAATTCCAGTCCTGACAAGTTCTCCATTCCGATTGCATCTCTATTCAATTTGTCCTTGTCTGATGAACAGGAAAAAAACATGAAAACCAATATCGTGGAATTAATGATCGTCTTTATCTTCATGCTCTATCTCCCTTCTGGCATCTCCTTGATCCAGGCCTGTATTAGTTTTACACCTTCATCGTGTACAAGTTTTCGGCTCAATTCAGGCATCATTACTCCTGGGTCGGTTGACGTTATCCTATACTCCATGATCGATTCTTCAGGTTTCCCAGGGACAATATTATATTTCCTATCTCCAGCACCACGACCAGCTGCAACCGGTGGCTTGAATATCCCTAATTTTGTTGGGTCAGACTCTTCCAGATCAAGGTGGAGTCCGGATGTCTCTGCCGGGCCTCCCTTTCTATGACAATGTGCACAGTTTATATCTAGCCACGCCCTTGCACGCTCATCCAAGGTACCATCATGTGGATTCTCATAGTCTACTGTTCTTGGCAATGAACTTAATTCATTAAATGATTCCAATATCCCTATGGATATCCATTTTTCGAGTTGATTCTTCTTACCCTCATCATATGAGAACTCAATATTCAGATTACGTACCTTTGGACCTATCGGTTGCTGAACATTTTTATATACATGGCAACTCTTGCACTGATTCATATTCGGTATGCTGTACAGTATATTGATCGGGGTGCCGTCTCTATGGATCCATGATACGTCTGTCCTATGACCTGCCAACGCCAATACCGCATCGGTTTGATCCTCATTCCAAACATAGGGAATGGCAATCCATTCTGAGGTTGTCTTTTTCAGTATGCGTGTCTCGATCAACCTGCGTTCGCTATCCAGATCTCGGTTATCACTCAAATAATAAAAGGTCTTGATCAAAAATGTCCCCACTGGATAATCAAGCTCGAGATCCTCATCATGTGATATTGTCTCATTCTTGGGTACTTTTATGAATCTAAGTTTTTCTGCATAATCAGAAAAGAGTGGCGATGCAATTGCGTAGGGAAGAACTAGGCCTGTAGGGATCTGCTCTTTGATAGGTTCCAGAAAAAATCCATATTCGGATAATTGTGGTAGTGCATGTTCAAGGACCGGATGTGAGGGAAAGATAGGAGAGGCCGCAAAAAAGACGGCCAATACCACTTTCCCATATGTAATTCTAGTGATCAATTTTCAATATGACCTCTGGCAGAGGCTCTAGAGTACAGTTGCATTCATTGGCATCCGTATTAAAATCAGCAAAAAATGGACTATACCAAGAGTTGAAATTCTTTGATAGTTCGAGATTTAAATAATTTGCATCCACATTATCAGCTATGCATAATCGTCTGGCATTGGGTATGAGGCCATTGTTGCTAATATGGCTTGGATCAGGCATGCCATCATAAATGATGTCAGGGATGTCTCTAAAGAAGTGAAAAAATAATAGGAGTCCTATGTCATGGTCCAAAGTTGGGATCTGTGAATTACGACGATAAATGTTATCATGTATGTAAATGGAAGAGGTATAGGGATTGTATTGAGAGTCTTTTGTCTCTTCCTCAGTTATGAAATAACTAACTATGGCTGTACCAGCGGTCTTATTGTCAATGATCGTATTCTCAAACACCTCGACCATTTCAGTTGCCATGATCATGATCCCTGTTCCTGATGGTACTTTTCCTACAATATTTCCCTCAGGAGCGAAATTATCGAGATTATTATCTTTGATGATATTATCAAAGATCCTCACCTGATGTCCCTCCTTTACAACAAGATCGGGCAGGTCAAATACAAGGATTCCACCTGTATTGCCGTGAACATTATTACCATAGACATCTGCGAGGGTGGAATTTTCGATCTCAATGCCGGCCACATTATCAAATGCCTCAGAAAATCGAACAATGATGTTCTTTGACTGCCCCACATATATCCCCGCATCGGAAGCTGCTATCGCCACACAATGCTCAACCAGTACATTCTCACACTGGACCGGGTAGAGACCATAAGCACCATTTATCGATCTTGGACCACCCAACCACTGTGCCTTTACACGCCGAAAGGTAATTCCATCCGTATACTGACACTTGATGGCATCACCTTTCGCATCTTGGACAGAAAAATCCTCTAGAGTGATATTCTTACAATTGGTGATGCTCAAACCTTGAGCTCCCTCCACCTGAGTGGAGAAATCCAAGATAGACCCATTCATTCCAGTACCTTTAATGACAATATCTTGTTTGCCTTCCATTGAGAGGGTCCCAAGGATGGGGAAAAGACCGGAATCAAGTTGAATTGTGTCACCAGGCTCGGCAAGAATCAGTTTTAATTGAAGATCGCTCTCAAATTCAGCCAAGACCAAGGATGAGAGCACACACAGCATCAAGATTGAACGCATCATCGATCCAAATCTAAACCCGAGAGTACTTTTTACGCAAAATATCATTCATGGAGAGATACCTTGCATTAATATACCGCACAGCCATGCACCATATGTTCCAATGGCATAGCCCATTACTGCAAGTAACACACCTACCGGCGCAAGAGATGGATGAAAGGCAGAGGCAACGACAGGTGCGGACGCTGCACCTCCAACATTTGCCTGGCTTCCTACTGCCAAGAAGAAAAAAGGTGCATTGATGATCTTTGCAACGACAATGAGTAGTATGGCATGAATGAACATCCATATCAATCCGATGACGAATAATGCTGGATTATCAAAAATCGCCAATACGTTCATCTTCATTCCAATTGTGGCAACCAGTATGTAAATGAACACGCTGCCGATCCTAGAGGCGCCTACCCCTTCAATGTCTCTTGCTTTGGTAAATGAAAGGAATACTGCAATAGTGGTTGAAAGGACAATTAGCCAGAAGAAGCCTGATGTAAGACTAAACCGTGCAAGCTCTGGCGCCTTGTTTTGTATTGTAGGTGCTATTATGTCAGCACCAAGGTGTGCGATTCCCGTTATGCCAAAGCCAAGACCTAGCACCTTTATCGTGTCACCCATTTCGGGGATGCGCATGACCTGTTGCTTATATGCATCCATCTTTTCCTTGAGTTCATTAATTGATGATGAATCAGCATCAAACCATTCATTGATCCTATCATCCATGCCTGCGCCATAAAGAAGGAATGCCATCCATATATTTGCGACAATAACATCGATGGCGATCATAGATGAAAAAATGGTGTCACCAACGTTGAATATCTCCTTCATTGCTGCTTGATTTGCACCACCGCCAATCCAACTTCCAGCCACAGTACTAAATCCTCTCCACACTGCCTCAGGTCCCTGACCTCCAACGGTCTCAGGTGAGATCATTGATACAAGGAAAATGGAAACGGGACCGCCGATGATAACACCAATGGTTCCAGTCAAGAACATGATCACTGCCTTGGAGCCTAATCTTTTGATTGCATGTAGGTCTACACTTATTGTTAAGAGTACGAGACTTGTTGGAAGTAGATATCTGGATGCAACAAAATATAGATTGGATTCATCGCCTGAAATAATTCCAAGAGAGTTGAAAATGGAGGGTATGAAATAGCATAATAATATTGCAGGCACATACCTATAGAATCTCTTCCAGAATGGGTGGGTGCTATTTAAGGTTAAAAATACAAATGTCAGGACACCCATTAGGATGCCAAATACAATTGCATCGTTCTTTATAATAGGTTCAACCATTATCAGAAGTTAGGTTGAAAGACGCCACTTTTGTCTGCCGATTTATTATTTATCGCCGACTTGAGAGTTTTGCAAGTAGACGTAGTATCTCCAGATAAAGCCAGATCAGGGTAACCAAAAGCCCGAATGCACCATACCACTCCATGTACTTTGGCGCACCCATTTCTGCTCCTTCCTCAATAAAATCAAAATCAAGAACCAGATTCAGCGCGGCGATCACAACTACAACACCACTAAAGATGATGCCCATTGTATCGTTACTTGATATGACACTGATATTTGATCCGAAAAAACTCATTACCATATTGATGACATAAAGAAGGGCAATCCCTCCTGTAGCGGCTACAACACCTAATTTGAAATTTTCAGTTGCCTTGATGAGTCCTGACATATAGGCTAGGAGAAGAGCGCCCAAGGTTCCAAAAGTGAGGAAGACGGCTTGTACCACAATACCAGGATATTGAGCATTGAACACCATAGATATGACCCCGAGAAAGACTCCTTGCACCACTGCATATGCCGGGACAGTGATGTGACCCATCGTTGGTTTGAATACAGTCACCAATGCAAGGATAAATCCAACTATTGCGGCTGGTATTACGAGACCATGCATTGCTGGGTTGGTCCACGAATATCCTGCGCTTAATGTGACCAATATCAGCGAGATCGCAGTCTTATTAACAGTCCCTGAGAGAGTCATGGCACCCTCACTTGCTGATGATAGATGATCTCTGAATGTTGACGATTGTAGAGCTGGATTTCCAGATCTAAGTGCTAGATGATTACTCATTTTCTTCCACCTTTTCGATTCTTATCCATGGCTTTCCATTAGGACCGCCCTTGTTTAACAGTTTGATGAGACTGATGACCGATAATATGATGATCGGTATCCAAAGTATGATAGCAGGATTATCCATACGTGAAATTAAAATGATCTACTTTATTTTTTCGCATACTTTAATGTATCAATAAACAGGCTCCTGGTCATATGATAATGGTCAGTGAGCTATTTGGATAGATGCATCTTCATGAACTCTCGTGCATATGCAAAGGACGCTTTTCGTGCCTCTGGGTTCCCTCCGAGAGTCGTTCCTCTATCTGCGCACCATGCCAATGCTATTTTCTGTCGAAACGGAGTGATCATAGGTATGTCAAAGATGTTCATAAGAAGTGCACCATCAGGTCTCATTCGAAAATGACAGTCGGTCGTTGAATAACCTTTCTCCTCCATTATTATTGGACCCTGTCTATCAAATCCATGATGAGCCCCCTTGTACACAGTGATATCGATATCTACACCTTCTCGACTTAGATCTCCGACCAAATTCTCACATGCATCCGCTGTTACCCAATCATCCAATTCACCGATCAATATATGGATGGGTGATGATGAAAAATCAATGAGATCCATGTCAACTAGACAGGGTGGATAAAATGCTAGATGTGCTGAGAAACGTGTCGCAACACCAATCGCCTCAACAAGAGGGTTCCATGCTGAAAAAAGGGCAACACCACCACCAAGACTCCATCCTGTTATGGCAATGTTATCCGCATCGATGCGTGAATCAGTCGAAAGAATCTCCAGCGCCTTATATGCATCAAGTATCATCATCGCAGTTGTCACCGAGACCTGTTCTCCCACTGTCGAACTTACCTTTCGACTATTGAAACTTTGTAACTCAAATGTAGCGAAACCCATTTCTCTGAAAACCTTCATATACTCCAAGTGATGATCAGCCCAATTCTTACTACCGTTGACACCAATAATAAGTGGAAAGGGCAGTGACCCATTGCCCACATCAGGCATCCGTAGAATACCAAAAGCATTCTGAGGATCTTGCTTATCCAATTCAGTGATGATATGATAGAACGAGAATGGATTGGCACTATTAAAATCAACCCTCTCACCTTGACCAATATCGCTGCCCATAGTGAATGAGAGGCCAAATGAAAGGATAAAACCTATAGGCATATTGTTGTAAATGTATTGGACTATGTTTCTCTCACTGCAGCAATACGTTCAGATACAGGTGGATGGCTATATGATAGAAATACCATCAGTGGATGAGGCGTAAGATGCGATAGGTTGCTCGCAGCAAGGCCTTTGAGCATTGAGATCAATGGCTCTGGCTTTTCAGTGGTCTCCAGGGCATATGCATCTGCCTCAAATTCATTTCTCCTACTAAGTGCCGTGGTAAAGATGGAGGAGATCAAACTTATAGGAGAATACAACATTCCAAAAAAGACCAGACCACCATAGACTGATACCTCTCCAACACCAAACACATCAAAAAGCGCCTGGTCGCGCATGAAGTAGTTGAATATGAACAACATCAATCCTGTCTCCAATATTCCTAAAATAGTACCCGATATAACATGTTTTTTCTTATAGTGCCCGACCTCATGAGCAACCACGGAGACGATCTCATCGGTTGAATGCTTTTCTAGTAGTGTATCAAAAAGAGCTATGCGTCTGGATTTTCCAAAACCACTAAAATAGGCATTGGAATGGGCAGAGCGTCGGCTTCCATCCATAACATCTATACGGCCTATGGGGAAATCAACCTTACTTGCAAATTCTTCGATCGAGCTTCTTAGTTCGCCTTCTCCAAGAGGTTCAAATTTATTGAACATGGGTGCTATGACATGTACGAATAGAGGCTGTATGGCGATCATGAACCCTGTTATCAATGCCCAAGCAATCCACCAGCCATTCGCACCATACGCATCAAAAAAATGAAGAACAGGTATGATGACCATGCTCCCTAGAACTATTGTAAGGCCATACCCTTTGATCTTATCAGATAGAAAGGTCTTCCATGTCGTCTTATTGAAACCATATTTCTCCTCGATCACAAAGGTACTATAGATGGAGAATGGGATATTGATAATGTCATTGAAAATGAACAATATACCAAAAAATATCAGTCCCGCTGTGATCGAATGATTAGAGTACTCTCTTGAAAAATCATCCAAAATACCAAACACACCGGTGTGTATCACAAATAACGTGACACAAAGACCAAAGGTTCCGGAGAAAAGTCCAAAACGTGTCTTATCCCTAAGATATGCCTGTGAACTAGAATACTTTTCCTCATCATAATATTCTTGAAATCCATCTGGTATCTTTTCTGTGATGCTATTCATATTCAGTGTGGAACTGATAGTTGAAAGAGCATACTCTACCAACAAGGCTCCCATTATGATCAGGTAGTACGTTTGTTCCATGTCTTAGGGAAATTTTATTGAACAACCAATCGCCTTACTGGTAGGCTTTTCTATTGGTCGTCCATCGATCAATTGTTCAATGGCATTGGCAAGAAAATGTTCTTCTACGGAGTTTGCATCCCTGGCATCATCATCAATGGCACCCCTATAGACCAGTCTATCGTTATCATCAAATAAATAAATATGGGGGGTCTTTGTGGCACCAAATGCTTTGGCCAGCCTGGAACCAGGGTCTTGTACATAGGGGAAGTTATAGTCCTTATCGCTTGCATGCCTTGCCATCTTATCAAGACTTTCACGCTCATCAAAGAGCAGTGCATTAGAGTTTACTGCTATTACTCCAATACCTTTGGGAGAGTATGATTCGGTTATGGACACATATCTATCTTCCCATCTGATCACCCATGGGCATGTATTGCTTGAGAAGATGACCAGGGTACCCTTTTCACCCCTGGTATCTGACAGGGTCAAATTCTTTCCATTGGTCTCGATCATTTGATGACCGATCTCCGGCATCAATGATCCTATGGCCAACTCAGCGGCTTCGTTCATGGAAAATATTAGCATAAATACTAGGATATTTCTCATATACGGTTCTCCTATGACTTCAATGCGATCTCTATCGCAGTTCTAAATCGTGACTCTGGGTGCTTTCCCTCCCAAGAATCTACGATGTTTCCTGAATCCTTTGCGTATACAACTGTGAATGGCAGGCTTCCCGTCCAATCAGGGTGAATCCCCAATATGAAAGACTCATCCTTCTCTTTTTTTATGTAGGAGGTTGAGCGTACTCCATTTTGATCTAGAAAGGATCTCACGTCTTCTATTTGGTCATCAAAGTCTGCGCTTATGAACACAACCTCAATATCATGGTGTTCGTCCCTAAGATCCACGATCATGGGAAATTCCTCAACACAAGGGGCGCACCATAAAGCCCAGATATTAAGCAGGACTGCCTTTTCACCTTTAAACTCCTTGATCTTTGACATGACCTCATCAGCGGTTGATGGTACAAGGTCAACCTTGGCACAAGATTGAATGCATAGACAAAAAGAGATCAGAATTATTCTGATCATGGGCGAATTACCTTCAACTCATGCTTTGAGAAGAGCCTTGATTGATCATCAAAATGAGGAGAATGCTCATCACGTGTCGCGCTTCCATATTGGTGAATACTCCACGCATTCAATTGCCCTTCAGGCCCCCATTCAACTGCCTGTATGTAACAATCTCCAGCAACAGCCTTATATACCTTTCCCTCTTTCTTTGAATATATAGCTCTTAGGGTACCAGGGCCTCCAGAAAGGGGAAGAGTGGTATTTCCCCGAACAAGCCTTATCACTCTACCCAGTGGCACATCTATTCTACCATGCTGTTTATTGAGATAGGATATTGTCTCACGAAGTTTCTCTGTTACAGAGTCCCTGTCATATTTTAGATCTTCAATTTTAAAAGCATTGGGAAGCGTCAAAATGGAGAGTGCGGCTGAAGTATTTGTAGAATCGGCACGGAGATTCCAGCCTCTTAGCATATCAATTGCCAGAACCAATTCATCGGGTATGCCTTTTTTGACCATATCTCTCACATATCTATCTCTTACCCCTGCAAGAATTGACTCTCTTGAGTATTCAACATCAAATTTATATTCAAAGAACTCCTCCCTAGTTATAGCGGGATCGATTCCAAAGGTCTCCAAGGACCTGAGTGCCCTATTTGTCTGATGCTTCTCAATGCCTGTCCAGTCCGGTAGAGGTCTTGATGCATCGACACGACTGCCTGTGGCAAGGTATGGACTACTATTACAGTTCTGGAAAAACCCTTCCAAGGGGTCATAGACCTGTGGCAGCCTATCGTAAGGAACATATTCGTGCCAAAGGGTCTGTTTACTTTCTCCAGGTAGTATCTTTCTCCAATCATATCGTGGATCACGTTTTGGTATTTTTGCATTATAAACATAATACAATTTCCCATCCTTGTCTGCATAGCCAGTATTGAACATGGGTATGGCATGGATCTTCATGGCCTCTTTGAACTCTGTTATGTTTTTTGATTTCCCCATCCTATACCATTGTTCCAAGAACCTGAGGTCCTTTGAACTGGATATGCGTAGTGCATAGCTACCATGGTCAAATTCCAGTACAGGTCCATGTATGGATGATTTTACAGTGCGTTTAAAGGTCCATGAGAATGGTCCTACTATCTTTACCTTTATGGGGACCGTCCTCACCTCAAGGTCCTTCCAGTATCCTTCAAACCAATACTGATCTTTATTCAACTGATTAATGGTCAATTTATAGACATCGATCAGATCAGGCTCATTAACCGTATGACTCCAACCTAGGCTGGTATTATGACCTATGAGTGGTACTGGGGAACCTGGAAAGAGTCCACCAAAGAAGTCCCACCCTTCTTCACTGACAAGGTGTGCCTCATACCATGAGACAGGGCCATCCCACGGTTGGTGAGTGTTGATCCAGAGTCTTGTATATCCATCGCTTGATCTTTGAGGCCCTACAGCCATGACATTACTTGCAAGCATGTCGAAAGCACCTTCCTGAACATCTCCACTGGAGCCAATGAACTCAGGTGCCTTTTTCTTGGATAGTTTTTTTAAGACTCCATCTAGTCCAAACATTAATGGCATTCGGTGAGAGAATCCAACGATGATATCCTTTGCCGTGACCAAGTCAAAGGACCGTTTTCTTAGATCAGGATCATCTTGAAGAAATCTATTGATGCCTGCGGCATAACCCTGGCAAAGCAGTTTCACATCATCTGCAACATCTGACTCATATCTTTCTTCTACCATTCTCCAATAATTCATCAGATGGACATAATAGTCATTCACTGCGGCCTCTCTACCGTAGATCGATGCAAGCTCACCTCTAAGTGCGAAAATCACATCTTCCATGGTCGCAAAATCATCCTGTGCATGGGCATATGCTAGGCCAAATGATACATCGGCGTCTCTCTTGCCATAGATATGTGGAACACCCCACTGGTCACGCTCGATCCTGGCTGAAAAGATGGAATCATTGACCGCGAGAACATTATTTTTAGCAATAAGGTAGTTTATCGTCAGCATTAATAATATCAGGATGCGCATAGGATACCTCAATCCCATTTTATTTTGATGCCAGATGATGTTTGGTCCCATACTTCATACTTTTTCATAATGATATTGAATAATTTTGAATCCTTCAATGAGTTCAACCATTTTGCCAATGATTGGAATTCATTTTCAAACCAGTCCAGATCGACATGGGCACACTGGCGAACAAATGGCATCAGAGCGATATCGGCCAAACTTATGCTGGAACCAAACATGAATGTCTGGGAACGCAATCTTTCATCATGGCGACAAAGATGATCTGCTACATCTAATCGATATTTCTCAAATCCATTATCTGGAAAGCGCACATGGTATTTATATTTATCCAATCTTTGCTTGAACTCCCCATCATTCATTTCAATGAGTTTATCCTGCTCATCAACTTGATCTCGATACCAAGCCTCTGGATCATTTTGGGTCAATGCCCATCTCATTATATCTATACTTTCATCTATCACAGATCCATTGGCCAACTGAAGCACTGGGACAGTACCCTTTGATGAAATATCATATAGACTCTGGGGACGGTCTTTTAATAGGATCTCCCTATGTTCATATGATAGACGACCATAGGCAAGGCCCATGCGCGCTCGCATTGCATATGGACAACGCCTGAATGAATATAGTATTGGAAGGTCCAAAATTATCTGTTCAATCTTGGTTTGACCCTTGAATCAAAAAATGTTCTGGAAATAACTCTGTTTGGATCTTTACGCAATTCCTTCTGCTCTTCAATGGGAAGTGAGAAAAAATCAAGGCACTCCTTAGAGCAGCACCCTTTTAAAGATTCACTGCATTCTTTGCATTGTATGAATAATATGTGGCAGGCGTCATTATTGCAGTCAGTATGGTCATCACAGGAAGAACCGCATACATGGCATGAGGCAAGTATATCATCCGTCACCCGTTCTCCAAGACGATCATCAAAGACAAAGTTCTTTCCCTTGAATTTTGAATCAATACCCTGTTCCTTGATGTCATGCGCATATTGGATGATCCCACCCTGTAACTGGTTTACATCATTGAATCCATTATGCATTAAATAAGAACTTGCTTTTTCACATCGTATCCCACCAGTACAATACAGTAGAATTTTATCATTCTCCTTTCCTTTGAGCAGTCTTTTTACTTCTGGCAATAGTTCCTTGGATATCTCTACTTCAGGAATCACTGCATTCTCAAAATGACCTATCTCACTTTCATAATAGTTACGCATATCAACAATGATAGAGTCAGGATCATCAATAGCACGATTGTATTCCTTGGCAGATAAATGCTTACCTACCTTCTCCATATCATAGAGTTCTTCTGGAACACCATACGCGACCAGTTCATTACGTACCTTGATCTTCAACTTATAGAATGATGAACCATCTTGTAGTGCACGCTTTATTGGAACCTTCCTCAATACATCTATAGTATCCAAATGATCATGAAATCTCTTCCAATTATGTTCTGGAACGCTGACCTGAGCATTGATGCCCTCACTCGCAATATAGACACGCCCAAATACTTTCATATCGTCCCATTTATCGTATAAATCGTTACGAAGATCGGTGGGTGAATCAATACTGATATAATGGTAAAATGATGCTGTTATCCGTTCAAAGGACTCTTCAGATAAAGCCAATCTCAACTCTTGCTTGTTTATCTTGTTAAATAGATGTTTTTTCTTGATCATGAATTGATCACACGATTTAAATAACCTTCAGCATCCTTTAGCTTCCTTCTCCCCTCATCGATAGTACAATTGTGGTGTTCCATCACCAGAGCAAGCTTGACCGATCTATCAGCAGCCAGGAGCTTCTCATTCGCCTTATCATAATTCAGACCAGTAAGTTTCATTATTATCCTAGTACCTCTATCAATTAATTTTTTATTCACTGCCATTAGGTCGACCATGAGATTGCCATAGACCTTGCCCAATTTTACCATGGTAGTGGTGGATATCATGTTCAATATCATTTTGGTCGCAGTACCTGCCTTCATTCGAGTTGAGCCGGTTATGACCTCAGCCCCTGTATCTGCGTGGATCACAGTATCAACATCAGTCATCAAAAAAGGCTTTGGATTTGTTACAACATAGACAGTATTCGCACCTCTCTCTCTTGCATGCTCAAGCGCTGAGATCACATAGGAGGCTGCTCCACTACATGAGATACCGATCAATGTATCTTTTTGATCCAATTTGAATGGTTCTAGATCCTTGATCGCATTATCTCGACTATCCTCTGCCCCTTCGATCGATCTCCTTAGTGCTTTATCACCACCGGATATGATTCCAATGAAAATATCATCAGAGACAGAGAATGTTGGTGGTATCTCAGATGCATCTAAAACCCCTAGTCTACCACTAGTACCAGCGCCAACATAAAATACCCGACCGCCATTCTTAACGGATGAGACAGTATATTTCACAGTTTTCTCAATATCTGGTATGGATTCCTTGACCGCTTTCGCGATATAGGAGTCCTCATCATTGATGGTATGAAGAATGTCTCTCACATCCATGTTGTCAATATCAATGGAACTAGGATTTTGCTGCTCTGTATTTAGGTCGCCGCGATAATTCATACCATGTAAATTACTAATCAGTGAAGTACTGGAAAAATATAACTATTGATCTTTCAGAAATAGATCTAAGAGATGCCACGGAAAAATTGATGGATCTCAATATTCTATCCATATCGATCAGGGATAAGCGTGAGCCAAAGTACTCTGATTGGTTTCATGAAACGACAGAGCCAGTATCTTTTGATAGTGATACCCATCAAATATCATTGTTGGTCAATGGTAAAGATGATATAGGAACGCTATTGAACTTGGTCAGAGATGCATTGGAATTGGATGAAATCCCAAATTATATTGAAAAAACGATAGAGGACCAAGACTGGGAGATCTATACACAAGATCAATTCAATGAGATCATCATATCAGATAGATTGAGGGTCGTCCCACCTTGGGTATCTAAACCAAACTTTAATGGAATAACGATCATAATCCAACCAGGAAGTGGTTTTGGAGTTGGCACACATCCTACCACGCAATTGTGCCTAGGTTGGCTTGAGTCCAATCTTGTTGATGGTGATTCATTATTAGATTATGGCTCTGGATCAGGAATCTTATCAATTGCAGGGAAAAAACTAGGAGCAGCATATACAATAGGGATTGAGATAGATCAAAAGGCCATTGATAATGCGAGAAATAATATTATGCTGAATGACCTTGAAATTCATTTTTATAATTCAAATGACTCAATCGTGGATAAAAGATTTGATAATGTCATTGCCAATATACTATCAGATACACTAATTGATATTGCCCCCAAACTCAAGTTGCTAACAAAAAGGAGAATTGCGCTATCAGGAATACTCACTGACCAGGTAGAAAAGGTCAGAAATGCTTTTTCAGAATGGATAGACCTGAGAATCTATGCTGAAAAAGAGGGCTGGGTCATATTGGATGGAGAGCTATAGACTAGAAAAATATCTCTTTGATTCTCTAAGGACCCTTGGTGCCAATAAAAATGTGCTGATCATTGTAGGAATCACCATGAGTGCATAGGCACTATCAACAAAATTGACTGCAATTTCAATCGAGGCTACAGAACCAACAACGATCATTGCTATATAAACCCAATTGTAGGCATTTTTCCAACGTGTTCCAAAAACATATGAAGCACACTTCTGTCCATAGTATGAATATCCAAACATTGTTGACAATGCGAAGGTTAATACAGCAATGGTCAAAAAGATCTGTCCTGGTATCCCCAATTCCCTTTTAAAGGCTTCGGCTGTCATTGAGACACCATTAAGGTCTTCAACATAAACACCACTTAATAGGATGATGATGGCTGTTATGGAACATACGACCAGAGTATCAATGAATGGGCCAAGCATTGCCACCAGTCCCTCTCTAACAGGCTCAGTGGTCTTTGCTGCCCCGTGAGCCATTGTCTCCGTACCAGTACCTGCCTCATTGGAGAACATTCCACGTCGAACACCAATAATGATCACGCTACCTAACGCTCCGCCAGAGACTGCATTACCGGTGAATGCATCCTCTATGATCAGTCGTAATATCGCCGGGACATCGCCTATGTTCTTGGCAAGGATCAACATTGCCGCAATAATATAGAGACCTACCATTGTAGGTACCATTCTACTAGCAACCTTGGCAATTCTTTGGATACCTCCAAAAATAACAATTCCTACTAGAGTTGCGACCATGATTCCTGTCACTAAATTCCCAATATGCGAATCTCCTTGAAAAATTTGCATAGGTCCATAGAAATAATCACGTATGATCTGCGATAGTTGGTTTGCTTGGAAGAACACGATACAGCCTAAAAGTCCAGATACACTGAACATAATGGCCAAAGGTTTATACGAACGACCTAGGCCTTCTTCAATGAAATACATGACCCCACCTTGTATCTCTCCCTGATCATCCTTGCCACGATACATAAGTGCAAGGGTACATGTAAAAAATTTAGTGCTCATACCCAGTATTGCTGTGATCCACATCCAGAAGACGGCACCTGGACCCCCTGTATGTATTGCAACAGCAACACCAGCAATATTACCCATGCCGACCGTTCCTGCTAAAGCACTGGACAGAGCCTCAAAATGAGTGATCTGGCCCGGGTCATCATCTGAATCATATTTCCCAAGCAATATATCTATACCGTGTTTAAAATATAGCATTGGTACCAAGCGACTATATGCAGCAAAGAAAATTCCACCACCTAGTAAGAGTACGACAAGGGGGGTCCCCCATAGGAAACCAGCCAGAGCGGCCATTGCAGAGTCTAATGTATTATAAAAATCCATGATATCATTTTATTTTTGACGCATTTTCGTGAAATTCAATTTTGATACATGCCTAATTTAATGTTAAATAGACTAGACCGATATCTCATTCGTCAATTTTGGGTAATTCTTGGAATTGCGATCCTGGGTTTTTTATCCATCTTCATCATTGTTGACCTAATTGAGAACCTAGATAGGTTCATGGACAATAAGGTACCATCGAAAGTGGTCTTGAGGTACTATGTATATACTCTACCCTATTTCATCAGCATAGGTCTGCCAATGGCAGTATTGATATCAACTGTTTTTAGTCTTGGCTCAATGGTAAAGCGAAATGAGTGGACGGCGATGAAAGCATCTGGAATAAGTCTATATAGAATTGCCCTGCCCCTTATCATATGCGGAGTGATCCTATCAGGCATTTCTTTTTTATTGGATAACAAACTCGTCGCATATGGAAATGAAAAGAGATTTGAGATAGACAGAGACTATGTCAAACGCAAGTCTAGACATAAATTGAAGAATACACTCAAGGATATCTTCCTTCAAAAAAACTCATCGACACATATTTCTCTATCTAAGTATTATATCCAAAAAACGATCGGCTATGACCTTACAATGGTTGATCTGGGACAACTAACGATACGAGAAAGAATAGATGCAAAAAAAATTACCTGGAACTCAGATTCCTCAAAATGGTCTGTCAGTGATTTTTCCATTAGACAATTTAATCAAGATGGTCTGGAAACAAACGTCATGATCGGTTCAAAGGACAGTCTAATGAATCTAGGATTCATACCAAATGACATACAACAACAAGCAAGAAAACCGGATGAGTTGGATTATTTTAGACTCACTGAAAGAATTGTGCAATTGAAAGAGAATGGAGTAGACACTGTGAAGTGGGAGGTGACTCGCTATATAAAGATCTCATTTGCCTTTACAAACCTAATCGTGATCTTGTGCGGTATTCCGCTTGTCGTCCTAAAGGAGAAAAACAGCCTCTCCTTTGGCGCAGGTGCCAGTGTCTTTGTTATCTTTGGTTATTATGCATTGATCAAATTTGGACAATCTCTGGGATTCAAGGGTGTTGTGGAGCCTTTGGCCTCAGCCTGGCTTGGGAATATCATATTTATAATCGCAGGTATACTCTTGTTCTGGAGATCAAAGACCTGATCTAAAAAGGCTATGGTTTAGGCAGCGGACCTTCCTTGTCTGATTGATTGGGGTCTTTATCTTTACCAACTATTGAAATACCAAATGAAAGATTAAATCCTTTCATTGTATGCAACCACATTCCATTTTTGAAAGCAAATCCAAAGTCGAACATCACCATTCCCTTTCTAACACCAAACCCCATACCCAACTCTTTAAGATCACCACCACCCCAACCAAATCCAATGCGCATAGGCATCTTTGGCATGCGTGTCCATTCAGTGGCTATTGACCATTTCCACTGCTTACGAGCATAATACCGATCCTGAAATCCTGCTACGAGATCAGATGCGATCAAAAAATTATCCAATTTCTTTGATAGTCCTAGTCGAAATGTTGCAGGAACCCGTGTGATAAAGTCTTTTGTTTTCTTTGGAACAAAGAATCTGGTCTCATTGGTAAACAATGAATCACCACCAAGTTTGTCTGCCCTTATCGTATCAATGTTAAAGGTATACAATATTGACTCGTTTGCATCTAGGGTACTATCTCCCCATGTAAATGGATAAAAACTAGATGTAAGTGGATTGATACTAGATGAACTACTCTCACCTCCCTGCTTCCAATTGATGGTACCTGCCAGATTAATGATGGATGCTCCAAATTGCCACCCTTGATAATCTCGAGATACGACACCTATGTCAAGACCAAAACCGGATCCACCAACTCCCTGTCTTATCACATATCTACCTGACCCATATATGCCTAGATCATCGGTAATAAGATTAGAGGATGAAGAGTCTTCATCAACACCAAGATAGAATAGACCTTGCATATATTTTGCGGTAATACCCCAGGACATTGATTTGAATGGAATTCCAAATGAAAATCCATATTCGTTCATACCCAATATCTCATAATTGAATTCCAGATCAAGGTCGGCCTTTTGTCCATTGCCATAGAACATTAATTCCAATAACCCCATAGGAAGACGATAATTCTGTAGAATCATATTATTTGCTGTAAAGGCCTTGTTACCCATCGATATATTAAGCAATGGTATTGGCATATGCGTATCCATGAAAAATGCCAGGCCATCCGCTGCCTCTAGTTCTCTGAATAGAGCATTCTTCTCTTTTATGTCAAGGGTATCCCCACTATAGTTAGCGATATTTTGAATTGAGAAAAAATTACCTACCAATCCAAAGTCAAGTTGAAAACCCTGAACCATAAAAGGTTTATTTTGTTGGAGACCGATCAA
>CALCSS010000035.1 GCA_937893835.1 uncultured Fidelibacterota bacterium | reverse complement strand
TTCAATCGTGAGGTCTCTTTTTCCTAGACCTGTACCTCCAGTGGTCAGGATAAGTTCTACACCCTCTTCGATCCATTCCCCAATGACTTTTACCAACTCATCAGATCCATCGGGCAGGACCTTGTGATGATCTACATCACAACCCGCATCTGAAAAACCTTCAGATAGAATGGGCCCAGACCTATCCTGCGCCTTACCAGAAGATACACTATCACTCAGTGTGATGACACCGACCCTTGGTCTATGATCTGTGGCATGTCCTGATCTCCCTCCGATCTTTTCAATTAGTTTGGTTTCTTTGATCATCATGGTGTCATCCACTGCCTTGCACATGTCGTAGATGGTCAATGCAGCAGCAGATACAGCGGTAAGAGCCTCCATCTCTACCCCAGTGGCGTCCTTGGTCTTTACTAGAGACATGATCTTGATCGAATTCGATCGCAACTCGAATTCTAGATCTACATAGGAAACATTCAATTGGTGACACATGGGGATCAAATGTGCTGTGTTCTTTGCCGCATTGATCCCTGCGATCTTTGCGGTGGTCAACACATTTCCCTTTGGAACCTTATCGTCTTGAATCGCTGACAATGTCTCTGGTCTCATTGAGATCGACCCCTCTGCCCGTGCAACTCTTGACGTGCTCAATTTATCAGTGATATCCACCATCCTTACATTTCCATTGGCATCAAGATGTGAGAATTCGTCCATGTCTATCCTCCTATTTGGGTCATGGACTCTCTTTGGTCCTTCCCCTCTCTTTGGGCTGACCATCCGTCCATTAATTTATTCCTCATTGCTTCACGGATCATATCTTTGATCACTCTATCAGAGGAACCATTGATCATCTCTCCACGAATATCTGTCTCGCTCTTACTGTATAAACAATTCAATAGTTTTCCATCTGCGGTAATTCTAATTCGATTGCAATTTCCACATAGACTCCTCGTAAAGGCGGGAATAACTGCTACCTTACCTCTATGACCATCAATCTTTAGTGCGTGATGCTCCGTGCTCGAACCAGTAATTGACCTGAGCCCTTTTATATTTAGAGAAAGATGGTTCATGATATTGCCCGCACCAATGAATTTTCCAGTTTTCCATATTTGGTGTGAGTCAAACGGCATCAATTCAATGAATCGCACAGTGATATCATTATATCTGGTCAGTTCTACAAAATCCAAGATCTCGTCATCATTGAATTCTTGCATTGCAACCACATTGACCTTGATATTGTCAATTCCTGAAGCAAAGGCCATGGTCAACCCTTCCATGACATCATCAAAGCAATCTCTTCGGGTGATGGATTTGAATCTATCAGGGCGTAGTGTATCTAGACTTATGTTCAAACCGGATAGGCCTGCTCCTTCCAATTCCTTCAAATAGGATGATAGAAGAACGCCATTGGTTGTCATATGGACTGTTTCTATTCCTGGTAACGCACTTGAATACTGGATCAATTCAAGGATGTCTCTTCTTAGTAATGGCTCTCCACCGGTAAATCGAATTTTAGACACTCCCAAGGCAGAAAAGATCTTTATAAGTCTCTTGACCTCTCTGGTCCCCAAAAGTTTTTTTTGGTCTAGAAAGGATATGCCCTTCTCAGGCATGCAGTATATACACCGTAGATTACACTGATCATTCACAGCGAGCCGAAGATAGTCAAAGACTCTACCAAAATTATCAGTGATCGGTGGCTCAATGGACCTAGTTCCACTGGCAACCACCATAGGCTGTTCATGTGCTTGCATATGCTTTCTCATTCCAAGTCATTCTGGTCAAATACAGAAATCGGGAGCAGATCTTGATGTTTCCATCAAGACCGTAACGGCCTCGAACCTTATCAGCATCTGAATTAGGTTCTTTGGCTAAGAGAATATTATTTCAATATATCTTCCGTTGAAAAATGGTCATAAACATTATATCAAACAATCTATTTCCATATTCTCTATGTATTTTTCTATATTGGGTCATAGTTCCAATACTGAATAATCCTATTTCTTTTATTACATATGGATTTTTTCAAAATATGCAATAAAAGACGTCAATAAAAGGTCACTTTGTTTTTACAGTTTCTTCCATCAAAGTTGAATTTCCATAATATTTTTCTATCTCAAGTAAACCAGATAAAAATCTTCCTGCCATAGGGTAGAAAGCCCCCTCAACCTTGTTGACCGTATTTTCAGCAAACATTGTCGCCCAATTAAAAAAATGATCTTTTTGAAATCTATCAAAAGCATCCTTACAGATGCTCATCTCCTCTATCAACCCATCTCTCTCAGCGAGAACTACCTTCAGAAGCAAATAAGATAGAAACTCAGCCTGGGTGGATATGTGATCTGCCCTTTCAATGGACTCTACTTCCAAACCAAATGCCTTATAGAATCCATTCAAGTCTGCTAATTTTTGTGTGCGAAAAAAAACATCAGAGTTTTTTAAATGCTCCAAGGCATAGGGTGCTATTTTTTTTGAAAGAGTATGACCAAATACATCAATATATTCACACTGGATCTTTTCTAATTGGGATTCATCCAGTCTTTTACTGATATCCTTAAATACCGGAGATAGGTCATGGCATTCATCCACTATAGATTCTTCCAAATTAAGACAGGAATCAAGAATACCATCCTGTATGTCTGGCTTCAATAACATAAAAAATTTTTCACTATCTGGATCTGCAAATAGTGCAGACACAACACCGTAGAGGTTCGATAATGACTCGAGCAATTGCATTTCTTTTATTGACCCAGGCATATCAGATCGAATTGAAGTGGTTGCTAGGTCGTTCATACATAGGCTCATCTACTGTGGTGCGAACACACTCTTTTCCATTTTCATTGTACCCTATGACGGTATCGTTAAATATAGAAAATTCCCTTATTGACCCATCAGATAGCGTGACCTCTTTTTCATAGATCCGTGGGCCCTTTTTAATCTCAAATTTGAAGATCACTTCCTGCTGGGCTCGAAAAAGTTGCAGAATGGACATTAACTCACGAGAGGGCACTGTGTATCGGTCAATGGCGGCTTGAACACCAGGGCCAAACATCTGAGTCAGATAGTCCCTTGGTGCCCAACGTGGTGGGATATAGAACATATTAGGTGACGTTCCAAACTGAGGGTACAGAGGCAGAGCGACCTTCTCTTTGTGAATCATCCAATACAGTGGATTTTCTTCATCCTTTGTCCACAACCCGTCTTGATTCATTTTCACCAGTCCTTGCATACGAATTTTTCCCACACAGGATGACATGCACCTTGTCTCAATTGGCACACCATCAGGTGTAATGTCTCTGTCCTGGCCTTCCAATCGAGGGTAGCATGCGATACATTTTTCTGAGTTGTGGGTCTGGCCGTTGTACATTGCTTTTTTATATGGACAGGCCTCTACACACTTTCGATAACCACGGCAACGCTCCTGGTCAATGAGCACCACCCCATCCTCATCTCGTTTGTAGATGGCTTTTCTTGGACATGCCGCCAGACAGGCTGGATAGCTACAATGATTACAGATTCGTTGTAGATAGAAAAAAAAGCTCTTATGCTCTGGTAATTTGATCGGGTCAGTGACGAAACCCATTTTATCTTTATTAGATACATTGGGCCGTGAGACATCTTCTCCAATATTGGGTTTGGTCCATTCATGATCCTCTGGCAAATAACCCAACACACGGGACTGACCATTCTCAGTTTTTTCTCTTTTTACTGCCTCAAAAATGGTCATTCCATCATACTCACCCTCACTGTTCCACGTCATGGAACCCTCCTGCTTATCGTGAGCCTCCTGCATGAGTTTAAGTAATTTTATATCCCAATGTTGTGGGTAACCACCATAAGGTTTGGTCTCCACATTGTTCCACCACATCAGCTCCTGCCCTTTGGAAAATGTCCATGTACTTTTACAGGCCATGGTACATGTCTGACACGCTATGCAGCGATTAATATTGAATACAGCAGCAAATTGCCTTTCAGGATATTTTCCCTCGTAAGGATAATCCATATCTCGCTTGATCTGCCAATTATACACATTCGCCATTTATCACTCCTGAACATTGATCAGGCGAATTTTTGAAAATACCTGATCGATTATTTTTTCAATTTCCGTTCTACCCAATTGAGAATAGGCCATATTCATTCCTGAATAAAATTTGTTGGAGAACATAGATAGTAATTCATCCTTATCCATACCCATGTCACGATACTCTTCGGCCATGGTATGTGTTTGTTGGATAAGTGCATCAATACCAATGATCTCAATAGCCATCATTTCAAAAGGATCTTCTTTCTCGAAAGGTTTTACCATTCATCTTCTCCAATGGTGGTCAGATTGCCACCTAAATAATCATGCATCAATTCATTTTCATTCGCGGGAGTGTATCCTGTCTTCACAACATCCAATTTCCCTTTACCATGCATTCCACCCTTCTCAGCAAAAGTAATTTTTACCAGCGTTTCCTTTGGAGCAGTGTTAATTGCATGATTATCAGCTTCATAACCAAATAAAAAACCCATCTTTGCTTTCGCCTTGTGAAAGAGGCTATCCAACTGCTGCATGGGCATCTGCCAGCCATAGGTCAGTGATTGATGTGACCCATAGCGGTAGCTTGCCTGGTATCCTGTATCTTTCGATAAGGCTCTACCATCCTTTCTTGATTCATGGGCCAACACAGATTTTTCTGTGGCCATCCAAGCACCATGTTTGATCATGATAACATGATATGGATAAGAAGGATTGTACTTACAGCGAAGTTTTAATCGAGCAACTTTATAAAATTGATCCTTGGAATCAAAATTCCGATAGGGTCTGTTTTGAGGATCAGCATCCACGTAAACATAGTCCCCATCTTCAATGCCTAGGTCTCTTGCCGCATCCGAATTCATATACATGGTATGTTCACCAACACCAGGCTGGCGCTTATCCTTTCTGTATGGATCTCCAAATGGATTCCCCCAAATAAAATGCCAATCGGTCACCTGCCAACTTGAGTGAGTGGCGTGGCGTGTTTTGGGTGTAAGACAGTAAAAGGAAAATCCGTTTTCCCATAAAAAATTTGTGGTGTTTTTCACTTTTGACCACGGGAGTTTTACATTACGCACTTGCCGCTCTTCGGCTGATACGGCATCTAGTCCAATCCCGTAGTCATCTGGACGGATCATTGGGTTACTTGAGACAATGACGTTTGGTAGGTACGGAGTAGCTTCCGGACCTTCACGATGGACGATAAAATTCTCACCATACTCAATGATCTCGGGTTCATCATTGTAGGCTTGCAGCCTTCCTGTTGGAGTAAAAAATGGGACACTTTCCTTGATCTGTTCATAAAAGGGTATTCTTGGATAAGTTCGAAATAACATCAATGCAGAACCAGGCTCACCGTATTTACCATCCATAATATCTTTTGTATTGTATCCCTTTGTTGTATTACTGCCATCTAATAACCGATCGATATAGATCTCTGCCTTCCCTTGCAAGATAAATTTCCAATATGCTTCAAAACGGTCGTCTTTCAAGATCTTCCCCAATCTCCTGGCGACACTTGCCCAGATGACCACATCATCCTTGGAATCAAATACAGGTTTCAATCCTCCGTTCCAGATCTGGAGAAATGGATTGGAACAAGAAGCTGTTAATTCATAATTCTGTTGTTCTGCCCAACTATTAGCTGGTAAAACAATGTCCGCATACTCACAGGTTGCAGTCATTTCGATATCCTGACTGATGATCATTTCAATCCCTGGATTTGTATTTTTCACCATCTCATAATGGTATTTTGCATTGTTCAGAAGATTTACATTGTTGTGCCAAATTGCCTTGGTAGGGGTAGGCATATGAGTTTCGCCAGTGAATGATCTTTTGCCATACTTTGGTGTGTCTACCAACAATGGAAAATCACCCACATTCCAATAGGAAGGCTCTTCTCCCATTGCATATCCCTTGATCTTTAGATCCTTCGCCTTTGCACGGGGATTCAAATTAGGTGCGAAAGGATCTTCTGCTACCCACCCTTTAAATCCAGGACCAACATCTTTCGACCCCTGAAACAGTCCCGCCTTATAATTTCCGGCCCAAGTATGGCACCCTGCACCACGCGTGCCAATATTTCCAGTGAGGATCACAGGCAGGTAACATGCACGATTACTTTCCACAGCGTGAAACCAGTGATTCAATCCCTCACCAATATGAATCGCTGCAGGCTTGATGGTAGATAGATCCTTTGCCAATTCCACAATCAAATCTTTATTAGAATGGGTGATCTCTACCACTGAATCGAGATCATAGTCCTTAAGGTGAATATGCTTGTATGCCCAAAAAATGGTACATATCTCAATTGTATTACCTTCTTTATCTATTATAGTCCCATCCCAATCAAGAGCCATATCAATTTTCTTCTTTTTAATAAATTCACCAATATCCTCTCGTGTGATCGGCTGAACAGAGTTGCTTATCTTATCATAAACGGTAAAATCACCTATACTTTCATATTGTTCCTTTTTCATCCCATGAATGGTGAAACTCGGCCCATTTTCTGACAATTGATTTTTGTAGTCATTAATGAACTCTTCTGGCTTTAATCGTTTTAGCGTATCTTTACGAATCAACAATGGGAAATCAGAAAATTCCTTTAAGAATTTCTCATCATGCCAGTTGTTGTCTATGATCAATTTTGAAATCCCCAGCAACAATGCAGTATCCGTATTCGGGCGTATGGTAAGCCAATAATCAGCCTTAGAGGATGATGGACCATACTCTGGCGATACATTTACTAGTTTACCACCTCGCTCCATGATCTCCGCTGCAAAATGATTATCTGCTCGTTTATTTTCCACCAAGTTCTTTCCGATAGAGACAAGTAGTTTACTGTAACGCATCTCATTCATATCCACATCGGATGCTTGGAGCCCATGGACAAATGGAAAACCCGGTGCCTGGTCACCATGCCAGGTATAGTTTGACCAATTCCTGCCAGCTTTTGCATCTTTGCTGCTAACGCCTCTG
Organism: uncultured Fidelibacterota bacterium; assembly: GCA_937893835.1. Taxonomy (GTDB): domain Bacteria; phylum Fidelibacterota; class Marinisomatia; order Marinisomatales; family UBA1611; genus NZWG01. Next base: position 584 of record CALCSS010000035.1, on the reverse strand, counting down.
ACATGATGGTCCATTAATGCCAAAGTATTATTAAAACGATAGGCTCCATATTTACCAATGACACCTAAAAGTCCCATGCCACCTCGTAATTTGATCGTACGCGTACCTGCGCCGTGCCAGTGGGTGAGCATTTCCTCTGGATACCCCTGATCGATCAACCTTTTTTTACCTTTTTCACCACTGTAGGTCTTTGAGATGTTGATAAGTCCTCTAGCGATATAATCTTCAATTTTATCCCAGGATATTTTGACCAATGTGTCAGTCCCTCGGGAGTTGAATTTATATTTATCCCTGTTATCAGGTGTCAGATAAGGAAAGCCATCATCTGCCCACTGTTTCCATCCTTTACGTACCAGCGGGTATTTTAATCGATAACTACCATAGATCCGTCTATGGAATGTGAAACCATTTGAGCATCCTCGTGGATTCCAAGCGTGGGTGCATTGATTACCATATAGATCCTTGATCCTATGGGAATCATAATTCTGTTCACTTCGAATCATCACCCCATTGCGTTTGAAGCCCTTCATCCGACACTCGTGCGTGCAGTTCGGTGAACAAATAAAAGAAAAAGATTCATCATA
>CALCSS010000034.1 GCA_937893835.1 uncultured Fidelibacterota bacterium | reverse complement strand
TGGAAGTTGCGCGTCTGCTCTCTTGCATATGGCTCGATACGCATCCAGCAGCTCATCCTCAGTATCAAAATAGAACTCTGGACTCGTTCTCATAAAGGTCAAGAACTCATCAAAGCTTCCCTCAAAGTCCGACCCCTCGATCACCGTCTTCATCTCTGACCTTATTCTGGCCACCTCCTTGACACCGATCTCGTGAATCTCTTCCGCTGTGAGATCGGTCGTGGTATAGCCTCTGATCAGATATTGATAGTATTCGTCTCCCTTTGGAAAGTCTATGCACGCTATCGACTCTCTACAATGTGGGAGGTAGTCCTCTAAGAAAAATGACAGAAGCGATCGGTAGGCCGTATAGACATCATTCTCAATGGCAGAGCCTAACTCTCCAGATAATCTCTCTTGTTCATCTGGCGATATGGATCTATGAAAATCAATGAACGGCTTGAACAATGGTGAATCATCCACTGGCCTATCAAGCTGTGTCCTGATCTGATCTGGTACAGCATCGAGGACGATCTTGGGAGGGACCCACCCGGCCTCTACACCCCTTCTCATGAGATCAATGGTCTGCTCTACCTTCTTTGGGAAGGCTCTCATCCTTGAAATGTAATTCTCATGGTCACTGACCGACTTGAACGGCATGTAGTTAGAGATACCCGCAAAGCCGATCTGTATGCCGCCCATTTGGGTGACCGGTATCAGATACAAGAGATATTCAAAACCTTTCATATTGTGGTTGAGGTCATTCAAGAACAGATCATAATTGAGTTGGTCTTCCACTGACAAGTTGGAGCGATCGATATCTTTGATCTTCTCATGAAGATCCTTGGACTCGCCCTGGAGACGGATGATCGTCTCATAGGATGCATCATTCAGTTGGTCATTGAAACGATTGTCCCCTAATTGGGTGGCCCACTCAGGGTATTGCTCTACTCCCTTGTTCCACTCATTATCTAGAAGTGTATGTAATGCCTTGGTGTCTGAGCTTGTGGACGTGTCAGTCTTCATACTGGACCTAGGTGAACAACAAAGAAAGATGAATACGGTTAGGAAATAAAAATTCCGCATTGGAATTAGAATTGTATGCTGATCGAGTAGCCTTCAATATCATTGAACACACCAAAATTCGTTAGTACATAATCTATATGGAGCATTGGCCCCCTTGGAATGCGATATTTTATTCCACCGCCAAAGGACAGGCCCTGCTCTGGACCCATGGACTCTCCTTCTTGAAATTTTAATTCATAGAGAGTGTGGGACTGCCCGACGCGTAGAAAGATCATGTCCATGGCGCTATACTCCACTCCAATGTTCAAGTATTCAGGGTTGTTATTGGGATGTATCGCGTCAACTGCGACCAGACACTTCATATTCTGAGCAAAGGTGAATTCTCGACTAAGGCCAAATCTGAACATTAGGGGCAGCGGCCACTTGGAGGTGCCGAGGCTGCCATCGATCCTGTCATTGTTCCCATAGATATTCTCATCAACATCAATATCAACGAGCGTGTTCACTCCCTCCATTCCAAGTTTACCACCAAAATTGGATATGCTCATTCCTATCCTTAGGTCTTTCTTTGTTATGAATAGAGTACCAATGTCGACCGCAAAGCCCTGTGCACTCATCTGCCAAATGGATTCTTGGATGAACTTTGCATTGACCCCAAATGAAAATCGGTCTGTTAGTTTTTTTGCAAATGCGATTCCCATTGCAATATTGCCTGCGTCAAACTTCTCACCATAGTCACTAGGCTCTGGGTCTTGCACGGTCCTGACCATCATCTCATCCATGGTAACGGCTGTAAATGAGAGTCCCAGGGTCCCAAAGGTCCCTACCGGGACAACGGCAGTATTATAATAGTATTGAGTCTCGGCCAGCCAAGGAGAGTAGAAGGTCTGCATCTCAGGCTTGGACACACTCGTGATCCCAGCGGGGTTCCAATAGAGCGAACTTGCATCATTGGCCACAGAGACATAGGCACTTCCCATGCCCAGTGCCCTTGCACCTGGCCCGATCTCAAGAAATGCAGCAGACGTTGTCGCCACATTGTTCTGGCAGTATATAAATACCGTAAAGAAGGAAATGGCAATGAAAGATCTTCTTATCATTTGATCACCGCAAATTTTCCTGTATGCTCTCCAATGCCTGGGGCGTCGACATGGTATAGATAGACACCGTAGGCGATCTCGAGATTGTCCTTTGAGAGCAGGTTCCATGACTCTGCCCCTTTCTCGTAGACATCATCATGGTGGATCGTTGTGACCAAATAACCGGAGAGTGTGAATATCTTGATGGTACATTCACTTGGTAGATTGATGAAATCGATCTTCCTCGGCCCCCTTCCTGACTGGTATTGGTGCCTCGGCTCCCAAGAGGCGGCAACGATGTATGGATTGGGCACAACAGCAATATTGTCTAGGTGAGCCGCAGCCGTGTCTGCGTTGATGCTCGAGGCAGACGTGGTAAAACTATATAGATCTTCCATGGAGAACGGGCGATCGATCTCAATGTGGAATATATCTCCTGCTTTGGG
>CALCSS010000033.1 GCA_937893835.1 uncultured Fidelibacterota bacterium | reverse complement strand
ATGTTCATCTATAGAATCAATAATATCTTTATGGCATAATATTCTCTCACCCTTTCGTGGAGAGATCTCGATCAATGCATCTTTGGGGTCATATCCATGGAAATCAATCTGACTTTGAATGGCATATTGGTCAGATGGGAATGCATCCTTTTCCATCAATATCTTGAATTTTTTTTCATTTGGCTGGTAGAAGGATATAAGAAGAAAATGGATATTGACCGTCAATGCGTTCATGATCACAACCTCTGTCTCATTTGCACCAACCAAATTTGCTGAAGATCTAGTGAGCCTCTCGTGGTAAGCGACCCACCTACTCTCTTGCCCCAACACACCTTTTTCAGACCATATGGCAAATTCTTTTTTCATTTGATCGGTGGCAGTCTTAGGCTGTAATCCTAAAGAGTTACCACAAAAGTAGATCAGGTCCTCTCCAAGATGATTTTTAGGATAATTAAATTGTTGGCGGTATGAACTTAATCTGTCATTTTGATCCATGGACAGAGCAAAGGATTTTGAGCTATCGTACATTATTCAAAGTGACCATGCGGGAGCCCTAACCAATCCAAGGCATTCTTATATAAGATATTTTCCTTTGTTGAGGTAACAAGGTCCGAACTTTCGATCAATGAACCAGGTAATTCCTCTCCAAGCGGGAATGGATAGTCAGACCCCAAGGCGATTTTTCTATCACCTACCTTACCTATGAGGTATTTAAGCATCTCAATATCATGTACCAGCGAATCCACCCAGAACTTTCCTAGATACTCCTTAGGGTCAATATCATTGTCGATGGCACAAAGATCAGGTCGCACATCAAAACCATGTTGAATTCGGCCAACCGTGGCAGGAAAGGCACCTCCTCCATGGGCAAAGGCAACCCTAAGATCTGGTAGTTTCTCAAAGACCCCACCAAATATCATTGAACAGATCGCTCTACTTGTCTCAGCGGGCATTCCGACCAGCCAAGGCAGCCAATACTTTTCCATTTCTTCTCTTCCCATGATGTCCCAGGGATGAATGAAAATGGATGCGCCTAGGTCTCTTGCAGCCTCAAAGATAGAGAATATCGATTCGTCATTGAGATTGGTCCCATTTATATTTGAACCGATCTGGATACCAATTAGGCCTAGGTCCTTGATACAACGCTCCAGCTCTCCAATCGCTAATTTATCATCTTGCATAGGTATGGTACCCAGTCCAAGAAACCTATTTGGATGTTCATCCACAACCATAGCAATATGGTCATTGATCAATTTTGACATGAACAGGGTATGGTCTGGTCTTGCCCAATAGTTGAACATCGCTGGAACGGTTGAGAGGACTTGAACATCAACATATGTCTCTCTGCATTCATCAATACGTGCGACAGGGTCCCAACAATTACATTCGACCATTCGAAAGCATTTACCATCTTTTATCATCTTGGCCGAATCTTTGGCATGATGATCAAGACTTATCCACCCACCGTAGCCAAATTTTCTCTCTAGATCTGGCCAGGTCTTCGGCAGAATATGAGTGTGTATGTCAATTTTCAAAATCGATCAATCAGGGGGATCTTGGATTGCTCCACACTCACTACAAGTTCTTGATTCGATGTTCTCCCAATAGGCTTTGAAAAGAGGTGGGAGTTGTGCTACGATATCTTCAAGATCCAGGCTGACCTCATGTAGTAGAGAATCACACTCATCGCAATACCATTGAAACGAGTCCAGGGCCCCCTCTTCTCTTTTATATTCAACGACCAAGCCTATCGTATCATCAAATCTTTGAGGTGAGTGGGGTAGGTTCTTGGGTAATAAGAATATCTCACCCTCCTTGATCGGGATGTCAACCCTCTGTCCATTCTCGATCACCTTCAATACCATGTCACCCTCTAACTGATAGAAAAATTCCTCGACTGGATCAACGTGGTAGTCTTTCCGTGAATTTGGACCACCAACAACCATGATCATAAAGTCACCCTCATCATAGACAACCTGATTGCCAACAGGAGGTTTAAGCAGGTGGCGATTGTTGTCTATCCAATCCTTAAAATTAATTGGAGGTATCAATCTCATTGGTTATCAATAGTTGCAATACATTTTAATTCTATGGCGATGGGTGTCGGAAGAGACGTGACCTCCACCGTTGTCCTACATGGCTGATTATCTATGAAATAATCACCATATATACTGTTAAAGATATCAAAATCTCTATTCATATTGGTCAAAAATACTGTTATGTCCACCAGATTATTCCAGTCGCTCCCTGCCTCATCTAAAATGATCTTTACATTCTCAAATACAGAGTGACACTGAGCCTCAATATCATGGCCCACTGCATTACCCTGACCATCCATCATGACACCGGGGATGACATTGGTCCCTGGCCTTCTTGGACCAACACCTGATAAAAAAAGTAAATTACCTACTTTTCTGGCATGGGGATATTTCCCCACAGGGACTGGTGCCTTATCTGTGTTCACAGTTTCATTCATTTGATTCTCTCATTTGTTTTAATTGACTCCAAGTTTCATCATTGGCACATAACCTATCAACGATACCATCATTCAATATAGAGGTCTCAAAAATCTCATCAACATCCTCAAGCTTAACCTGAGTATACCAAATATTGTCTGGATAAATTACAACAGCTGGCCCCAATTCACATGCATCCAAGCACCCACTTTTATTTGCTCTTATCTTTCCTTTGAGATCATATTGACCTATAAGTTGCACGAACCTCATTCTGATATCCATTCCACCACACCTGATACAATCTCCTCTGGGACTATCATTGGAACGTTCATTCGTACAAATAAACACATGTTTGTGGTATTTTGTTGTCATCTTGGCAAACAAATATTTTTTTGTTCTGTAAAAAATTTGATCGCATCATCCCCACCCTCTCGTCCAAGTCCAGAGCTCTTCATACCTCCAAAGGGTGTTCTTAGATCCCGAAGTAACCAGCAATTGATCCATATCACTCCAGCCTCAATGTTTCTAGAAATTCGTCGACCCTTATCAAGGTCCTCGGTCCAGATCGTTGCAGAAAGGCCATACTCTGTATTATTGGCCATTTCAATGGCATCATATTCTGAATCAAAGGGTTGCAAGGTAACCACTGGACCAAATATCTCTTCCTGATTCAATCTAGAAGATTGATCCAGGCCCTCTATTATGGTTGGTTTGATAAACCAGCCATCGGAACATCGACCATTTAATTTTTCTGCAGTACCACCTGTGAGGATGCTTGCACCCTCCTGCCTTGCCAATTCTATGTAATTGTTGATCTTCAAAAAATGTTCCTCAGATGATATGGCCCCAAATTGAGTATCAATATCCATCGGATCACCTATGATCAAATTTGATACCTGTGAACAAAAGTCTTTCTTAAATCGTTCGTAGATGGATCTCTCGATCAAAATACGAGAGCTACATAAGCATATCTGTCCTTGATTTGAGAATGAGGATCTAACAATGGTATCCAGCATTTTATCATAGTCACAATCCTCAAAGATAACAGCGGGATTCTTTCCTCCCATTTCCAATGATAATTTCTTAAATGAGTCTGATGCATTCTTAAAGATCGTTTTACCAGTTGCTGTTCCACCAGTAAATGAAATGGCCTTGATGTTCTCATCTTTGACCAAAAGGTCCCCGGTTGTGGCCCCTCTACCATGGACAATGTTCAATACACCCGGAGGAAGTCCGATCTTAGAGCAGACATCTCCAAGAAGGTAAGCGGTGTAAGGCGTGATCTCTGATGGCTTTGCAACTACCGTGTTACCAACAACCAAAGCTGGGGCGATCTTCCACGTAAAAAGATAAAGAGGCAAATTCCATGGTGATATGCAACAGACAACTCCAAGTGGGAACCTTGAAATATGATTAGTTGATATATCGCTATTGATATCTGATTCAAATTTGAAATCCTTGGCATGGTCAGCAAAAAATTTGAAATTGGATATGGATCTTGGAATATCCAGAGATCGAGCGAGAGCCAGAGGCTTTCCAGTATCTCTTGATTCAAACTCTGAGAACTCATCCAAGCGAGAATTGATCTCTTCGGCAATTGACATTAAATAGCCGCCTCTTTCATCTAGGGTTAGTGCAGACCATACTGGAAATGCATCTGAGGCTGCCATAACAGCATCACGAACATCATCCGAGTTTGAGTCCATCAAGTGTCCATATACCTCCCCTATTGCTGGATCAAATAGCTCCAATCGATCTTCGGATCTTGCAGAAACATATTTCCCAGAGATATAGTTTTGAACCAGCTCCACCGATTTAACTCCTTTTAATTCCGAACATGGGTCAATTTAAGGAACTGTTAAACACGGAAATGGATCTAGACCAATCTTGATTATGTGCTCAATCAAGATTCGTTTTATCATCAAGCTCCAAAACGACCACCATCAACTGAAAGATCGTGACCTGTGACGTAGGCAGATGCCTCAGATGCCAGGAAGGCTATTGTACTTGCGATCTCTTCTGGAGTACCTAGACGTTTGAGAGAGGTGTTCTTCTTCCATTGGCCATAGACCTCATCTGTTCTCACACCTAATTTTTCTGCCTTGCTGTCTGCTAGGTCTTTCAGGCGAGCAGTTGATGTATAACCAGGCAATACGTTATTTACACATATTCCGTATTCACCCAATTCTATAGCAAGGGTCTTCCCCCACTGAGCCACGCTTCCTCTTATCGTATTGGAGACGCCTAGACCAGGTATGACCTGTTTGACAGATGTGGATATGATATTTATGATCCGACCAGAGCCCTTTTCTCTCATGCCTGGAAATACGGCCTTTGCCATGATATGGTTGCATATAAGCAATCGCTCGAATGCTACCCTAAATTCATCTTCATCAGCCTCGATCATGGGGCCACCATGAGGCCCTCCTGAATTATTGACCAATATATCAACGACCTTGCCCAGAGATCGGATATGCGAGTTGACCTTTTCCTTTAGGCTCTTAGGATCATTGAAATCTGCGCAAATGGTTTGGTGAACTTGGCCATGTTCCTCGGCCAGGGTCAGTAATGTATTATCTAGTTTTTCCTGATTACGTGCGACTAGCGTGACCTCAGATCCTCGACTCGCCAATAGGATAGCAGTTGATCTGCCAATACCATCAGTGCTACCACATACGATCGCATGTTTGTTCTCTAATGATAATTTCATGATTTGAAATGATACCCCAGATTTTGTTTAATATGATCAGGTAATGCTGGAAGAGCCGATCGCGGTATGAAGAATGTTGACAGATCTGCCAACTCTGCAAAGACCTTGTGACGATCTGCAGTGGACTTTAGATAGGCATGCCCAGACGAACCACCCGTCCCGATCTTACCTCCTATCATCCTTCTTACCATTAGGGCATGTCTCTGTCTCCAGGTAGTGAATAATTCATCAACATCCATGAGCCGTGATAGAAAATTAAAAGGAGAGTGTAATATAGGTTCTTCTCGGTAAAGGAAAATAAGTAAGGCGGCCTGTGTTGCCTTGTGAGATAAACGTTTCTTCCCACTATCTATCAACTTCTCATGTTCTATTGGATCGATCATCGCCTCAAAGGATGATACTGCTCGCTCATGCTCCTTGAGATGGTACTCGACCTCACTCTCTGAATAGTTGGGATTATTTCTGATCACATTCTCCTCATTTCTCAGCATGGACCTGACCGCCTCACTATATTGATCCCAAAAGTCAAATCCCTCAAATGATAGAAAGGGTGTCCTCTCTAACCAGTTCTCGAGCAGTTGGAATAGAGAACTCTCACTCTCAGATCGCTCTACATCTTGTTTTTCCTTTTCTAGGATCGATGCCTTATAGTCCTTGCCACCATAGTTGATCCTAGCATCCCTCAAAAGCCCAAGTTTGTTCTCCAACAATCTGAACTGGGTGCTCTGGAATCCAGAAGAGGGAAAGAGGTCATCTCTGAATTCTAGGAAGTCCATCGCTGTCATTGTTTCCAGTATACGTACTTGATCTATCAAGATCTTCTGTATTTCAATGATCCTATTTAGCCTAGATACAGCAAGACTCACATCTGGCTCAAGAACGGATTGTTTGTTGAAGGTCACCAATACGGAATCCAGCTCATGGATTATCTGCTTGAACCAGAGTTCATAGACCTGGTGAATGACTATGAACAACATCTCATCATGGGCAGGAGTACCACGCTCTGCACTCTTTAATTTTTGACTATTCAAAATGTCTTCCAACTTTAAATAGTCACTATAATTCAATAGTTTTTTATTCATAATTCTCTAGTCCCATTCAAATCCAGATACGCTATCAGTGATCGCACTGACCTCTATGGTATTATAATCCCTTATTTTCGATATGTAATAGTAAAGAAATTTTGTCGATTGTTCATCATCCAACCATACAGAATCTGGAGATCCAAATGTCTCAAGCACATCCTTCTCAGATGCCCCCCCCTTTAAGAACTCCCAGATGTCATACTCTGACATATACCCAAGAGTATAGATCGTCTCTTCCACAGGGCCGGTAATCATATTCTTTGTTGACGGCATGACAATTGCTCTAGGAGGCTGGGTAGCGCATGATATGAATAACCCAATGAATAATATGCGAAAGTACATTGCCAGAAAATACCCAGATTATAATTTTGTTCAATCAATAGATTATGTCTATTATAATCTTGAATTTCTTATGAAAAAGAAAAGTTTTACTATATGATTTAAATTATAAAAGGATTGAACAATATGTCAAAAATGAATCAAAAAGACAGATTTTATTACAATCAAGACCTCCTAGGAAGTCCCTCTGGACGTTCACTAAGGATATTATCGGAGTATTACGGACCTTTGCAGCGCTTGGAGCGTAACAACATATCCGATACGATCGTATTCTTCGGTTCTGCCAGAATCTTAGCTAAAGAGGATGCGGAAAAGGCATTGGCAAATGCTCCAAAGGATACAGATGAACAAATGATCGCTCGTATGAAAATGGATCTGAGAATGAGTCGTTACTATGAGGACGCACGCGAACTGGCAAAAAAATTAACAAACTGGAGTAAAGGTCTAAAGGATAAGAAGCATCGCTACATTATATGCTCTGGTGGTGGACCAGGAATAATGGAGGCCTCCAATAGAGGTGCATCTGAGGCAGGAGGCATAAATGTTGGACTCACCGTATCATTGCCTTTTGAGTCCTCTGGAAACGAATGGATATCAGATGATCTGGATATGAAATTCCATTACTTTTTTATGCGTAAATTTTGGTTTCTATACCTTGCAAAGGCACTGATCGTATGGCCAGGTGGCTTTGGAACACTTGATGAATTAATGGAACTCTTAACTCTAATACAGACAGAGAAGATAAAAAAACGATTGCCTATTGTTTTATATGGAAAGGAATTTTGGGAAAATGTAGTCAACTGGGAATATCTTGCGGAGATCGGGACCATATCTCCTAAGGACCTTGATCTATTTCATATTTCTGATGAAATTGGGGATACTTTTCAGTATGTTACAGACTTTCTTAATAATAATGAATTGAAAGGTCCAAACTTTTGATGCAAAAATTTCCATTTTTATTTATTCTCATCTCAGTGATCATTGCTCAGACTGAACCTGTGGAAGACATCCACACGAATGATCCAAGGGTCTGGGCCCTCACACATGCAATGATCCACACAGAGCCAGGGGATTCCATCAAAGATGCAACTCTTGTGGTACGGGATGGTAAAATTGAAAAAGTGGGTCGCTATATCAAAGTCCCTCTTGACGCATATGAGCTCGATATGGAAGGAGCGCATATATACGCAGGGTTCATTGACGGATGGTTAGAGGTTAAAAAAGATGAGAAGACCAAAAGCCCTGATGATCACTGGAACGAGAAGATCAGGGCTGACTATCGTGCAAAAGATGACCTAAAAATAAAGAAGAAGGATCTTAAGGCTCTACACTCCATCGGGATCACCGCGGCACATGTTGTACCTGAAAAAGGCATCTTCAAGGGCAAGTCAGACCTCGTTGTCCTGAATGATGAGATGATCTCTGTTGCAAAAGACGTGACAGAGTTGATCGAGTTCAAAACGACTGGATGGTCTGACAATGGATATCCTAATTCCCTTCTCGGAGTCATAGCGGTCATAAGACAGACCCTCTTGGACGCAGATTGGTACCAACGTTCACTTGAGCTTATTAAGAAATACCCCGAAGAAAATGAACCCCTTCCGCTCAACCCATCACTGATGGAATTAGCAGATTTCAAAAGTAACAGACGCCCCTTTCTTTTTATGACAAAGGAAGAACATGCTGCCCTACGCTCATTGAAGATATCAGAAGAATTCAACCTGAGGCCGTGGCTACTTGGCAGTGGATACGAATATAGAAGACTAGACAAGATCAAAGAACATAATCCATTCATCATCTTCCCTCTTGAATTTCCCAATAAACCAAAGGTAGGTGATCCATACATAGCACTACAATTTTCCAATGAGCAGTTAAAACACTGGGATATGGCACCGGATAATATCAAAAGAGTCTTTGATGCTGGTATCCGTTTTGGTCTTACTTCTGGTACATTAAAGAACAAATTGGATTTTAGAAAGAATCTCCAAAAGATCATTGATCGTGGCATATCACAGGATGTGACACTCGCTGCCCTGACAACCTATCCAGCAGAGGCAATGGGCCTTGATCAAGTTCTAGGAAAGATACAACCTGGCTTTATGGCAAATCTTGTGGTCACAGATGGAAATTATTTTGATCCCAGATCTAGAGTGACATCCATTTGGCTTGCTGGAAAAGAAAAATACATCACTGAACGACATAAGACGGTTTTGGCTGGGAAATGGGATATTGAGATACAAAATAACACCTATGAACTTGAATTAACAGTTCCTAGCATTTATAAAAAAGATAAGAATCGAAATCAGATTGCCTTGGCAAATAATCAGTTAGAAGGAAAGGTGTCCATAGGCGACGAGTTCCTTAATCTGATGGATTTAAAGATCTACGGCAATAGAATTGAGTTTAAGGTGAAGGGTACTCTATTGGATATTGATGCCACTCTTGCCTTCAAGGGCGAGATCAAAAAGGATAAGATCATTGGCACCATCTACGATGGATCAAAAGATTATGCATTCAAAGCAAAACGTACTGTGGTAGTAGAGCGTATTGCCAGAGACAAGGAAATGATGAGTGAGTCGAAGTTGTTCCTTCCTGAAGGTGCATACGGTCTGGATAAAGAATTACTAACTCCAAATGCCGTATTGATCGACAATGCAACAATATGGACCTGTGGCCCAAAGGGAATCGTAGAAGAGTGGGACATTCTTTTTGTGAATGGCAAGATCGATAAGGTCGCTCCTGATATTAGTGTACCAATGGGAAGCGCCCTTGTAATAGATGGGACCGATAAATATGTAACGCCAGGACTGATCGATTGTCATAGCCACTCTGCTGCATCATCCATCAATGAAGGTGCCCAAGCGGTGACAGCCGAGGTGAGGATTCGTGATGTCTTATTTGCAGATGATGTCAATATCTACAGGCAACTAGGTGGAGGGCTTACCACGGCGAATGTCCTTCATGGTTCTGCCAATCCCATTGGAGGGCAAAATGCTGTCATAAAATTAAGATGGGGCTCAGAACCAGAAGATCTTCTTTTCAAGAATGCTCCGCAGGGCATCAAATTTGCTCTGGGCGAAAATGTCAAACAAGCGAACTGGCAAGGAAATGGCAGATATCCTCAGACTCGAATGGGTGTTGAGCAGGTGATAAGAGATGCATTTAGAGCAGCCCAGGATTACAGACACCGTCATAAGACCTATGATAGGAATTCCAAGGCCCAGAAGAAGACCGTCCCACCAAGAATAGATCTCGAACTAGAGGCATTGGCTGAGATCTTGGAAGGGAAGAGATTGCTCCATTGTCATTCATACCGACAAGATGAGATATGGATGCTGACTCGCATTGCCGAGGATTTTGGATTTAAGATAGCAACATTCCAACATGTCCTAGAAGGATATAAAGTTGCTGAACGACTTGCTGAACATGGAGCAGGTGCCTCTACCTTCTCAGACTGGTGGCAATATAAGTATGAGGTTATTGATGCAATTCCATATAATGGTACGCTGATGGCCAAGAACAATGTCCTGGTCTCCTTTAATTCTGATGATGCTGAGCTTGCAAGAAGAATGAACACTGAGGCCATGAAGGCGGTAAAATATGGTGGACTATCTGAGGAAGAGGCACTTCACTTTGTGACGATCAACCCAGCGAAACAACTAAAGATCGACAAATGGGTGGGCTCCTTGGAAGAAGGTAAGGATGCTGATTTTGTCATATGGGATGGTGCACCCCTATCCATCTACTCAAAAGTCTTAGAGACCTGGATCGATGGTACAAGGTACTGGTCTGTGGATGAGAATGTACAACTAGAGGAAAGAGATAAGCTCGAAAGAGAAGAATTGATACAAAAGATATTATCTCATAGATCCTCATCTTCTGGAAAGGCCATGAGACCAAACAGCGCCACACCACGCCATTTTCACAATTGTGAATTGAATGATCTGGAGTTGATGGGTTTGGAGGATTTTGAATGAGATATATACCTCTACTACTCTTTACCTCGATCCTATTTCCTAATGATCAGATTCCAGGAACCGAGCAAAAAAGACCCATACTACTTCGTGGAGGGACCCTACATACGGTCTCGGGTGATGTCTTGGAAGAGTATGATCTATTGTTTGCTGAAGGAAGGATCATAACCATAGACGAACAGATACAACCATCTCCAGAGACCGATATTTATGAGATCTATGGAAAACATGTCGTACCAGGATTTGTTGCCGGGTACACTCGAATTGGCCTAACAGAGATCTCCGCCGTCAAACAGACCAATGACCACTCTGAGATTGGAGACATCAATCCCAACGTAAGGGCAAACGTAGCCTATAACCCCGACTCAGATCTGATTCCAGTGACCAGGTCAAACGGTGTATTGGTCGTTAATTCTGCTCCTTCTTCTGGAAGAGTACCAGGCCAATCATCGGTGATGAAACTAGATGGATGGACGTGGGAAGATGCAACCTTGAAGCATCCTGCCGCATTGAACATCAATTGGCCCTATATGTACATCGATTATGAAAAGAATAGAAAAAAGAATGATAAGGCACAGCGAGATGAATACGATCATCAGGTCAGAGAGATAGATCAATTGGTTCGTAATGTTCGAGCATATCATCACCGTAAAAGTGCAAAGGAGAGAAAGGCGGAGCATAAACAAGAGACCGATCTGCGACTAGAATCAATGATACCTTTCGTGATATATAAGGATCCAATTCATGTGAAGGCCAATGACATTAGACAGATCGAGGCAGCCGTCAAATGGGCAGATGAGCAAGATCTGAACATCGTCATTGTGGGAGGACGAGACTCTTGGATCAATCCAAAGATATTGGTGGAGAATAATGTTCCTGTAATTCTACTAGGGGTACAGGTAACCCCAAGAAGGAGGTTTGAGCCCATACACATCCCATATAAACTACCCGCACTTCTGCATGAGGCAGGAGTGCATTTTTGCATATCCTTGGATCCGGGATATCCCATGGATGGCCATGTCAGGACTCTACCTGATGAGGCAATGCGTGCTGTATCTTGGGGATTGTCCAAAGATCATGCACTTAGATCTATCACTCTTTCCGCAGCGGAGATACTAGGAGTAGATGATAAGATTGGTTCACTCGAGCCAGGAAAGGATGCAACATTCTTTATCGCAGAAAGTGAACCTTTGACACAAACGACAAATCCAATAAAGGCCTTTATCCAAGGTCGAGAACTTGATCTTTCCGATCGTCAAAAGGACCTCTGGGAAAAATACAAGGAAAAATACCGTCGCCTTGGAAGGTTAAACGAATAAGTATCAGATAGTTCTTAAACTTATAATGAATCCCGTTCCAGTTAAGGCAGCAATGATTGTGATAATTTTAAAAATGATCATATTATCAGGGATGCCAAATAACACTGAAAAAATCACAAAAAACCAAATAAGAATAAATGAATTAAGTTTAGCCTTTCTAGGCATCCCTCTTCCCTCAAGGTAGTTTTTAACGTGTTCTCCAAAATATTTATGATTGATTACCCAATCATATAGTCGCTGAGAACTTCGATAAAAACAACCTACAGCAAGAATCATGAATATAGTTGTTGGAAGTCCTGGTATAACTATTCCAATCATGCCAACTCCAACAAAAGTTAAACCAAGTAATAACCATAGAATTCGCTTGATACCATTAGGCTCAGATTCTATTAAAGGTAATCTCATAGATTAGAAGTCAGCATTGATTCCAATGTTTAATTGGGGAATGTCTATGGACAGGGTCATTGTATCCAAATATGAACCTAGCAAATTGTAATCTGTACTTCCAGATGAGTAGCCATTAGGCCAATAAGTCACAGTCAAGGCTGCATATTCTCCAAATGACAGACCCATAAAAGAATATTCATATACATTGTCTACCAATTCATCATTTTCAATTGTTTTCGAACTGGCTGGTGGTCCCGTTGGGGGATATTGTGTGTCAAGGGTCATCAATACCGAGCCACTATCTGGCCTTGTCCCTGAGAATGTAACGGTCCCAGAAATAGAACCTGTCTCCACTAAATTTGGTTCATCCAGATCATTATCTCCACATCCAACTACAAATAGCAACAAAGCGATAAAAGAAGATAGTAGATAGAATTTCAATTGTTTCATTTTTTTCCCTATTATATTGTTTTGGTTAATGTTCCATACAAGCATCTTCCTGGCATAGGATAATCTTGAATGAGTTCATATTTCTTGTTAAAGATATTTACAATCTTGAGTGACACATCGAATGATCTGATCTCTCTTGAGAGAATTAATTCTGGAATGATCTGTTCTGGCAGTATTTTGGTTGGAAAAATGACTTTGTCTCCATCCATACTATATTCATGACTTAAGAAATCTTCATAAAACTGCTCGCTCCAGTAGTTAGCGGTAAATAGACAATTAACGAGTTTACTTTTGAACTCTACTGATAATTGTGCTCTATGTTTTGACCTGTATAAAACAGGTATCTCTTCTTTATCTTCCATATTTAAATAGTTATACTGTCCTGAAACACTAATTATTTCATTTGGTGCATATTTAAACTGGTATTCAAGCCCATTCCCATTTACACCTTTGCGATTAACGGCTCTTACAGGCAATGTGTAGACAAAATCAATCATATCCTCGTATTGGTTAAAAAATGTGGAGACACTCCAGATCCAAGAATCAGAGTGTGGATGTTCATAAGATAGTTCATAGGCCCTTACACGCTCAGGAAGAACCTCCGGATTACCCTGTTGGATCAGACCATAACTACTTATATGTTGTAAATAAAGTTCGGAGAGTGAAGGAGCTCTAAATCCCTCGCTGTAAGAAATGGTGAACGAACGTTTGTTCTTCAACATATACAAAAGATTTAACTTGGGAGATTTATTTGAATATATTCTTTGCTTATAGTTATTACCAGGATCAGTCAATCGATAATCAAATCTGTATCCAAGACCAAGACTCCATCCATTTCCAATCAAATATTTTGTCTGTAAAAATGATCCTAATGATAATTGTGTTGGAGAATCGTAAACAGGATTGAATACAGTGACCTTGGACCTACTCCAATCTGAGTCAGCACCAATCATTACAATCCATCGTTCCCACCTTGTCATGAGTGCTTCTGAACGAAGTCCAATTGAAATGTCATCATAAGACCTCTCGCCTTGTAACTTATCCAAAGGGGTATCTTCACTATCATAGTATCTAGTTTGAAATGTGTTCATATAAACCGAGTGGGACATGGAAAGACCTTCAACTATTGGATAAAATCCATGACCCTGTAAGTAATGTGATGTTCTTTCTGATCTTCTAAATGATGGTGAACTGGAAAAACCAGGATGCCCAATATTCGATGACGATGCGATATGGCTAAATCTGTAATTCCTGCCTCTATTGTCAACATATTTTAAATATGATCGTATCCTTCCCAGTGTATCATCTGAATTATTTCTATGACCATTAGAAGACCTAGCCTTTCCATTGAATCCCAATTGCCAATTTCCAGTTATAAATTTTTTATTGAATGAGGTACTTAGCGTTGAGAATGTTCCACCTCCTATTGAAAATGTTGCTGGGGATAATTTATTATTGTCATCAGTTATAAGATTGATGACGCCACCCATTGAATTGTGACCATACTGTGCTGATGCAGGGCTGTTATCCACTTCTATCCTTGCAATACTTTCAAGAGGGATAGAACTCCAGTCTGCAGCACCACTATTTGGAATTAATATTGGGAAGCCATCCAAGAGCACCAATACACGATTGTTGTAACCACCTGGTTTGTAATCTGACGATCCGCGGATGGAGAGATTGACATTTCTACCATTTGGATGCGCAAACTGCATCTCAACTCCTGGCAACATTCTTAACAAATCTGTGACCGACTGTTTTTTAGAAGATTGAAATTCATCTTTGGTGAAAACATTTACAGACTCGAACCCAAGTCTTGTACTAATAAGACCCTCCACTGAGATTTCACCAAAATTGAGAATCACGGGGTCCATATCTACAGATAATGATATATCTTCATTTTCAATATTTAGTACAGATGAATATGGTCTAAAACCAATGTTCGTAATATTTATGGTATATTGACCTTGAGGAACTTCTATTTCAAAATACCCATAGGAGTCTGAAACACTTCCTATTTCATTTTCTGAAAAATAAATATTCGCATTTGGTATGTATTTAAGATTTGCACTATTCTTAATTGAACCTGAAATGGTAGCACCTGTTGAAAATGAAATTATAATAAAGAAAAAAACCAGATTTAATTGTTTCATTCAGCCTTTGTCGGATCTGTGATCAATTGGTTGATCAATTCTTCTACATCTCTCGCAGAGACAGGTTCTTTGCGATCTCCCATCAGAACCAAGCCCATGAACAGGCCACCCATTGCCTTGAATAAAAGTTGAGAATCAAGTTTGGGAAACTCACCCTCTCTTATACCATCTTCTAATAGTCCCTGTATGGTACCGTACATTCTGTGCTGGTATTTTTTCCAAGGCTGTGATTCAAATTGCATCAGTTTAGGAGCATTAAAAAGAAACTCAAACAAGCCAGGTCTATTCTTTGCATTCTCTGCGATTTTCAATAATACATTGACAAAGGTTTGTCGAGGACCTTCATTTCCTGATATCACTGGCTCTAGACTGGTCCATAATGTCTCCCAACCATTTTCTAAGATGGCTGCGAACACCTCTTCTTTTGAATGGAAATAATAATATAGTGTTGCTTTACCAAACCCTGATTCAGATGCTATTTCATCCATCGTCGCCTTTTCTAGTCCCTTGCTTTTAAAAACTTCTAAGGCACCAGATAGGATACGATCTTGGCGCATTTTTCTTTCTTCTAGTTGTCTATCTGAAATTGACATAAATGAAAATATTATAAACTATTCGAACGATCAGTCGAAATTTAAAACGCATGTGGTCGACATGCAAAATGAATCAACTAAATATATAATTATTTTCTGTTGATTTTCTATCTAGTTAATAAACGTTTGCTAATATAAATTGAGATGATCATTCATGATTATGACCAACGAGGAGAATGAAATGAAAAAAGATAGAGTTCTCATATCCTTAAATAATATATTAGAACTTGAGTTAGCCGGAGTAGTGAAGTATACACATTACGCATTCATGGTACAGGGACCTTATCGTCTATCAGTTGTACAATGGCTGAGACTGC